>JABHNP010000382.1 GCA_018694455.1 Planctomycetaceae bacterium
CATCTGAACGAATCGACCTGCCGATAAAATTTGGAAAGGTCGTCTTAAAAATTGACTAGGAGTTGGTACATTCACTCTTTAGAGATTGATATACCAAGTCACGATAGGCGGAGTGGCCTCTACTGAGCCATTTGCCAATAATCAACGAGAGAAGAGGGAAGCATGTCGGTCATTCGAGTTGGAACCACGACTGATTACGCAGCAGGCTGGGAAAATGTATTTGGTGGCGGAAGTGCGTCAGGAAGGAAGTCCTCAGCGACAAAGCGGCTGGGGAAGAAAGCTACGACGACGAAAAAGCGAGTTGTGAAAAAGAAAAAAGTAGCAAAGAAAAAGGCAAGTGTTAAAAAGGTAAAAAGTGCCGCAGCACGTAAGCCGACAGCTACCACAACAAAAAGTAAAAAGAAAACTGCAGCGAAGAAGTCAAAAAAGAAAAAAAAGAGCGGAAGCCACCGGTGAGGGCGGGCTGATGTTTCATGAATCTGTGCTAATTGAGCTCGCCGTATGACGTTATGTGACTGATCGTGCAAGTGCGGAGGAGCGAGATGCCGCTGCCGCCACGGCGTCTGCAATCGCACCCCTGACGCCTTTTCTTTCTAGAACCGAAAGGCCAGCAACGGTTGTACCGCCCGGGCTGCTTACCCGGTCCTTCACAACTGCTGGATGGTCACCAGTTTCAGCAATGAGTGATGCTGTGCCAGCAAATGTCTGGACTGCGAGATCAAGAGCGAGTTGTCGGGGGAGACCCGCTTGCACGCCACCGTCGGCAAGAGCATCGATCAGAAGTGCCACATAGCCGGGGCCTGAGCCGGAGACTGCGGTGACGGCGTCGAGCATTGATTCTGGAACTGAATGCACTACCCCAACTGTTGTAAAAAGCTTTTGGATGGTGTTGACGTCGCTCGTCTTTAGTTCGGGTGGAAATGTGATTGCCGAAACGCCTCGACCGATGAGGCAAGGTGTGTTCGGCATAACTCGGACGATACGGGATGTCTGTAGAGCGTTAGAAAGCCAGGAGGTTGGTAGGCCAGCAATAATTGAAATGATGATCGTCTCATCTTGAATGGCAGATCGTATCTCTTGGCATACGTCAGTTGTGTGTTGCGGTTTCACTGCAAGAATGACATATCGAGCAGCCTGTGTAGCCTCAATGGCTGTCTGCGTCATCCTTACACCTGGTATCGCGTGTATGAGGCTTTTGATTGATGCTTCATTGGGGTCGTAGGCGATAATTTTGGTCGGATCACACTCTCCTGAGTTGCAGAAGCCCTGAGCAAGCGCTTTTCCCATCTGGCCTGCCCCGATGAGTGCAATTGAAGAATTGAGCGGTGACATAATAAAGAATCCTTGCGGTTATATTAGTACTTTGTGTTTTCACGAATCGCTGCTTCGATGCTGTCAATCTTAAGTGAGCTTACGTAAAGCTGACTCGTCGGTTTCTTGCCGCCGGCCTCGCCATCGCGACTTGCAGTCCACATGAGTGCGTTTCCGTCCGGTGAAAAGACAGGAAGGACGTCTGCACCGGGGTGGTCGGTGATCCTTAGCAACTCACTCGATTTTTCGAAATTATTGTCGGCTTTAAACTGTACGACCCAGAGATCATAGTTGGGCCGTGCCGTGGGATCAGAATGATCAGCACCCGTCCAGATGAGCCAAGGTTTCGTCGGGTGCCAATACGGAGCCCAATGAACGCTCCGCCCTTTCGTAAGTGCAACATCATCTGTTCCGTCTGCTCGCATTACATGAATCTGCAAAAGGTCTTTTTCTTGGCGATCCGTTCGGTACGCGATCCATTGGCCGTCTGGAGAAAAGAATGGGCCGCCGTCGTAGCCGGCATGATCTGTCAACTGTTTTACGTGGCTGCCATCTGCATTGGCAACGTAGATATCGGGGTCACCATCTCGATCACTGACGAAAAGAAGCTTTTTTCCATCCGGTGAAAAAGAGCATTCGGCGTCATATCCGGGGGTGTGCGTAAGTTGCGTGAGTGGGGTCGGCTGTTCCAAGTCGGCAATAAATAGGTCCATGTGAGGGTCAAAGTCCCACTGATATCGCCGTCGTCTTCCCGTTCGTGCATCTTCTCTGACTTGTGCCATCGCTTTCGCTTCGGTTTCTTTGACCTTGGGGTCAAGGTGGCTCGAAGCAAACAACAATTTCTTTCCATCTGGAGTAAACCACGCACATGTGGTTCGGCCTAGGCCCGTACTTACTTGAATTGGCGCTGAGATTCTTGGGGCAGAGGATAGGAACGGTTGAATAAAAATCTGGTAGAAGGGTTTGTCGTTCGGGATACCCTGGTAGCAAATCCTGCTCATATCACCTGCAAAGTAACCTTCTCCGGCCTTTTTAAGTCCTGAGGTGATGCGGACAGGCTCGGAAAGAAACTGGTTTTCGTAGTCAGAAGCTAAAGCCGGCAAAGCTACAAACATAAGCATGGCAGGAAGTTTCATGGCAGGCCTTAATTTCATGAAACAAATGATTTGGAGGGATATCACGTTTTGAGCTCCAATGTAAAGGTGTTAGGGACGCAATCGAGGTTGAAGAATTTGTTCAAACTAGAGAGCGGTATAGAAATCTAAAGACCATTATAGGAAGCTAAAAAGGGTATAGAAATAATAGTTTAAGCACTCGGTAATGGAGAGAAGAGTTTAGAACACCTATGAAGATTTATACAAAAACAGGAGATGCGGGACAGACTGGACTGTTCGGCGGTCCCCGCGTGACCAAAGATCATGCGCGTATTGAGGCTTTCGGAACAGTCGATGAACTCAACAGCCATCTTGGAATGGCAAGGACCCACTCTGCGGCTGAGGTTTTTGACGAATTGTTCAGACAGATTCAGTGTGATCTGTTTGAGTTAGGTGCCGAATTAGCGACTCCAGGAGAGCATGATGAACGGATAAAAGTACGGCAGGTTAAGGTGTTAGAGAATGCGATCGATCAATACGAAGAAGAACTTGAGCCACTCACCAGTTTTATATTGCCGACAGGAAGTCCACTTGCTGCGTCACTGCACGTTGCTCGGACCGTCTGTCGTCGTGCGGAACGACGTGTTGTTACACTGGCAGGTCGTCTTGAGACGACAGTGCCTGCAAATGCCATTGAATATCTGAATCGTTTAGGGGACTTACTGTTTGTGCTGGCTCGAACAGTAAATAATAAAGCGAATGTTGTTGATGACCCATGGCACCCCTCATGAGCAACCCATCCACAGGGAGAATGGCAGGCACAATGCTTAGGGCGTCCGTTGGAACTGCTGCGACCCTGCTTAAGGAGATGTCAGGGAAAATCAAGATGCGGCATGCATCTGGTGAAGATGGTTTAGCCCTTTGTCAGTTACGAACCCAAGCAGATGATCAGTCTGTCCGAGCAATCTGGGCAGCGATACTAGAGGAGCTGTCAGAGAGCGATCGGAATGAGGTGAATAGACGTGTGACTGTTGTGGCACACGGTGGATATGCACGCGGTGAAATGACGCCGGGGTCAGATGTAGACCTCATGCTATTACACGACATCACGGCAATTTCTGACGGGTCTTCGTTGGCTGCTGAAACCACAGGCCCCGGCGACGTGTTTGCAGATGTCGCTCGCCGTCTTTTGCAAGATCTTTTTGACGCAGGGCTTGAGGTTGGCCAGAGCGTTCGGACGATTGGTGAAGCAGTACAACTGGCGAGTTCAGATGCAACAATCTTCAGCTCGTTGTTGGAAATGCGTGTTCTTGTCGGTGACGTAACACGATGTCAGAAGCTCGTGAAGCGTCTGCGAGTGATGTCGCAACGTTCGCGTCGGAAAATGGCCCGTCTACTCGTGGCGGCCCGAAGGGAAGAAGCCAGGAAGTATGGAGAAACGGTTTATCTGCTTCAGCCAAATGTAAAACGTTCAGTTGGTGGTATCCGGGATATTCAACTTGCGAGGTGGCTGGCATTTCTTGAGTCTGATCATCTTTCCCCGCTTGGGCCGCAGCCTTTACCCGAGGGTGAGACCCTTGTTTCGGTAGATGCAGGTGGACTTCGAGAGGGAGTGAGCCGGGGCGTGTCGGACACAGATTTCGAGATGCTTGGTCTCGCCATGGGTTTTCTCCGGAACCTTCGTGTCGAGCTCCATATTCAAGCTGGCCGAGGTATTGATGAGCTTACACGTGAAGAACAGGTTCGCATTGCAGAAAAGCGTCAATTCAATGCGAATGGTGGAATGCTTGGTGTGGAGCATTTCATGCAGGTTTATTTTGGCTACACCCGTGAAGTCGAGCAGGTGACACGAGGTTTGATGCAAC
>JABHNP010000303.1 GCA_018694455.1 Planctomycetaceae bacterium
AACAACTACAAATGATTCGCTCCCCTCAAGGCGAGCTTCATCAACTTCGACAACAAAATCACTCGCATTATCGAGCAGAGGATTTTGAATCGCCTTATTTTCTACTTGCCCTGCAATAATACTAAATGGAAATGGTGGGGTGGCGAGGCTATCTGAGAACTCATCCCAGTCAGGTCCGAGTTCCATAGCACCCTCACCTGCTATCCATTCGAACATTCCAAGAGACGAGAGCTGACGTGCAATAGCTGCACCCTGATTCGGTGGACCAAGCATAACCATTCGTTGACACCGCCTCAGCAATTCACTGTGCTTTTGGTTGTCTTGCAAATCTGCAATGAGGTGCCTGATAACAATGTTGCCCATGCTATGACCAACAAAAGATAAAGTCCATGTTTCAGGCAGACTTTCAAGAAACTCTCGCAAGGCCGCAGCATGTGCACCGATCTTTCCTTGAGTACTTGCATACGAAAACGAGACAATTTCACAATCACATTTTTTCTGCAAGACCTTCGTGAGGGGAGTCATTGAGTGCTTGGTCCGCATTAGGCCATGAACGAGCACGATACAGCGTTGGGGAGCTAATTTGGATTGAGAACGCTTTGCAACTTTGTTTAGAAAAGCCTCACACTGTGCACGAGTACCCCACATCCATCTTCTATCGTTGCCGTCAAGGAGCCGCCAGTTGTCTGTCACTGCGTTATGTTGAATTCGGTATCCCTGGCGATAGCTGTGGTCTGTCCAAACTTGTAGTCCGCCAAAAGTAGGAATCGGGATAACCCATTGCCGCGATTGTTTCTTTTCCTTCCTATCTGTCAGGAATTGCTTTGAAGGCTTTTCAGCTTCTTCAGCCGCACACTGCAACATGCCGTCTAGGCATGGCACGAACAGAATCAAAAGCAACACTGCAGGGAACCGCATGATTTCTAAAAAACTTCTGATCGTTGGGTTGAAGAAAATATTTTTTCTCAGGATTGTTTTGGCTTAGCACATCATAACTCTTTCATTCCAAAGAAGTGAATTGATATCAAACCACTCATCAACTGAGACAGAAATTAGCGGTGGTATTATCCGGCTATACGGCTGACACAGCAAGAAACGTTATAGCGAGCTGAATACTCATGCAGAAAAGAAGAGACACTCACGGAGAACGTACTACTGACAATCAATTGGTTATGCTTGACATAGATTGGAAAGAAGGACGACCAAATAACTGATCTCCAGATTTTTGAAAGGTGTTTTGACCTTCCTCTGAAGAGAGCGCTCGCGATGCCCACCGAACCAATCCTGGGTGAATAGGCTTACCCTTTTGATCGCAGTCGTGCAGTACTCGTGCCAACATGCGAAGTGACAATGGTTGCCTATGAGTTACTGGTTCCTGCTGCACATTTGCTGCGTATACGCTTCCCACCCCAGTAGCAGCGCTTGCATGACCTGCCTGGAGCCGGAACCCAGACACACAGACTACGACGAAAGTTGTAAATAGTCCTGCACACAACAAGTATGTCTTCCGGAAATTCATAGGAAGGCCTCTGAAGAGAAAAACCCAAAAAATGGTGGGTTTCCGATTTGCCCTAACACAATCCTAACAATAGGAATCGGCGTTGTGCCAAGTCAAGATTGATGGTGATTCACACCGTCGGAAAAAACTGCCTAATCAGACAACGCCCTACTTTTGTAGAAGGCACAGCCTCGCATTACATGAACACCGCTCAATGCCACAGTTTGACGACACTAAGGATTTTTACTTCCACACATGACGAACGGAGGTCGTCGGGTTGTCCGCATCATCGATCACCACGTAACCCTCTGCAACGAAAACGGGTCGAGTAGATACGTCTTGAGCTCGTTTCTACCGAGTGACCGGTCGGTAGGAAGGCGACAAACTTACTGAAGTTCTTTTCGAAGTGCTTCATCGACGATAAAAGCTTCTGGAAAATCTGCCGCCTTCACGCCGCCTCGACTTCGAAGGCGTTCTGTCTTTCGGTGTCCTCTTGGGCGATTTAATGGTATTTCCATTCCGCCAAGATCTTCCATCATCGTGTAAAGTCGGTCCTGCAATTGTTGTTTCATATCTTGAAACGCTGGATCATATATGAGATTGTTTTGTTCTTCCGGATCGTTCTTTATATCGAAGAGTTCATCAGTCTCCCATAAGCCATAATATGTTGTGTATTTGAACTGATCACCACGCAACGAAAAATGAGTCGGTGTTTGTGGGTAGTTTTGTTCCCAATAGTAAACATATAAAAAGTAATCACGCCATTGGATCGACTTCCCCTGGGCTAGTGGCAGAAAACTCTTTCCGTCCATATGTGGTGGCATCTTCAGCCCCATGGTCTGCATGACTGTTGGCGCAATATCAATATTTGCCACAACTTCATCTACAACTGTGCCACCTTCAATGATCTCTGGACATTGCATGAGCATTGGTACTCGACTCGATGTTTCATACGCCACGCGCTTATCAATCAAACCATGTTCACCAAACATGTAACCATTGTCACCCATATAAATGACAACTGTTTCATCATAAATCCCCATATCTTTTAACTGTTTCATGACAGCACCAATGCTGTCATCTACCGAGCGTAACGCCTCGCAATAACTTTTACAGAATGATTCAATACTGTTGGCTGTATGAAGTGGAAAGTCCATGCCATGCCAACTATTGCGCTGGTCAAGAAGCCAACGCGGACGATTGAGTTGATTCTCGGTCAGTCGTTGACTTGATGCAGGAAGCGTAAACGGTTGCTCCGAAAGAGTACCCTTATACTTTGGCTCAGGGGTAAAAGGACCGTGCACTGCCTTATGCGAAAGATACAGAAAAAATGGTTTATTGCGTTCTGTCTCCTGAAGAAATTCAACAGCTTTTCTCGTCAACAGCGTTGTAATGTATCCATCCTGTGGCACCCGTTTTCCGTTATCATTAATGGTATACGTATCGCTGGGTGAGTAATACTTTCCCTGCCCTTTGAAACTGAACCAGTAGTCAAAACCTGACCGACGATCATCACTCACATGACCCATATGCCACTTTCCAATAAACCCTGTCTTGTATCCTGATTTCTGTAGATACTCAGGAAAGAACAACGTACCTTCAGGCACTGGCCTTTGGTTGTCGATCACCCGATGACGAAAGGTATAAAGACCAGTGAGAATTGATGCTCGGCTTGGTGAACACAACGAAGTCGTGACAAAGGCATTGCTGAGATGTGCGCCTTCTTGTGCCATCGCATCCATATACGGTGTTTTTGCAAAGGGATGCCCCATGAAACTCATTGCATCATAACGATGATCATCGGAAAGAATGAAAACGACATTCCGAGGTCTCACACCTTCAATTTTTTTTGGCACAACAGAATTCGGTACAGGAGTAACGTCTGCGAACACTGAAGACGCAACGCTCATTCCCATGACCAGTCGCAAGATAAATACTTTTAATCGATTGTGAATCTCGTTTTTCATAGTCCGGCTCGTACCAGAAGTCACGTCTTCATTCGGACAGGCACACCTTACCTTGATCCTATTTTAGAACTCATTGACAATCTCTGACCATTCATCATATCGAGTCCTATTGTTCATAGAATTCGTTTCCCAAGGGCGTGTTTTTATTTGCCATACCCAGTTGCTGGCTGGCCTGAATCTGTCAGTTTGTGGGTGCTCCAAAGGAGTCCACGGCAGATCAGGTCAAGATACCGATCATCGCCAACCGTGTCGTTGTTATGACCAAGTGACGTACTAAAAATTCGTGTCTTTTTTGGACCAAACTCATTTGTCCAAGCAACAACTGCCTCTGCCTCAGTGGGCTTTGCATCCGGATCGATGGGCTTATTTTTCTTCCTTCTTGGCATCTGCATCTGTCTGCCAGATGCCACAACATTCGCACTGTCATAAACACGAACATTGTTATACAGTTCTTCATTCATTGTTTTCCAGGATGATAAACCTTTTGCAATCACATGGTCCGAATAGGTCACATCAATTGGTGACTGTGGACCATGACGAGATGATTGCAAACCAATCATCTCGTACCATCCACTGTTATCGGCTCCATCTTCTACCGGTTCCTGAAAGTTTCCCCATCGGTAGGAGTGCATTGCACAATGAAGATTCACCGCTGGTACACCGTTACTATGTGCCTTCAGAATCCGATCGACATACGGTTGCTCGCTCACATTTGCACTGCATTCGTCATGAATGACCACATCAAAGTCACGCGCCCAGCCATCGGATTCATAGATGTCAAAACGTGCTTCAGTCGAAGTATCGGGGTTATAGATAACCTCAACAGACGCATTGATTCTTCCTTCTATTCCCTTCTTTAGAAGTTTTGTCTGTGTGGCATAGTCATGACAACAGCCGCCGGCAACGATCAAGACTTTTAAAGGCTCAGTTGCAGCAGCTTCAACCGTTTGAAGGCAAAAACGATATTGAGAAGTCACAAAACAAAGAGCAACAAGGATCACCAGACGCGTGGAAGAAAAACACATGTGAAACTCTCCGGGAAAGGGAAACTAAGGAAGCCTTATCATACCTTCATTTCAACGTGTTTTATCTATTTCCCCACTTATTTCGGTATCACTACTGTTTGGCAAAAAGTAGCGGCCTCCGAGGACTTTTCCGAGTCGACACGCCATGGCTGCCGATAGCAACTTCAAAAGGAAGGTGCTGTGGGAACAAAAAACGGCCGTGTGTGGATTCTGACAATATTCGTGACTGTTTTTGTAAACAGTTCGGATACCTGCACCTATGGCAAAGCCCTTGAGCAACGGTCGGCAGAGACTGTCCGTATTGCGAGTTTCAATATCCAAGTATTTGGCACATCCAAAATGGCCAAGTCTCATGTTGTTGATACCTTGGCAAAAGTAATTCGCAATTTTGATATCGTGGCTATTCAAGAAGTCCGAGCCAAATCGCCTGACGTTATTCCAAGTTTTATAAAACATGTGAACGCTGATGGCAGCAGCTACCAATATGTCATTGGACCACGACTTGGTCGAACAACGAGTAAGGAACAATATACTTTTCTGTATGATACCCGTCGTATTGAAGTAGATACGACTTCAGTTGGAACAATGCAGGATCCCGGAGATCGACTTCACCGACCTCCACTCTTTGTACGTTTTCGATCTCGCATGCTTCCGCCGGAGCAAAGTTTTACATTCTGGATGATCAATATTCATACAGATCCTGATGAAGTACCAGAAGAAGTTGATGCACTCGCCGATGCTTTTCTCGCACTGAAACTCGCGCGTCCTGATGAAGACGACATCATTTTGCTCGGAGATCTCAATGCCGCACCAAAACAGTTCGGTCGACTTGGTACGTTACATGACATTACGTGGGCTGTGTCTGGCACAACAACGAATACCCGTCGTACAAAGACATATGACAACCTTGTCTTTGAACGAACAACTACCGCTGAGTACACAGGTCGTTGGGGGGTACTTGATTTACAAAGCACGTACGGGCTGAGTCTTCAGCAAGCACTCGAAGTCTCTGATCACAACCCGGTGTGGGCAGCATTTACCGCACGCGAATCCATACCAAAAAACACTGCTTCACTACCAGCACATACTGGTCGTCTCAACTAATCTGGTCATCTCAACTCATGCTGAGGTATCGAGGAGTCCCTAGTGTGCTTGCAGTTGATAGATTCCCTGCCCTGTTTTTGATGAAGTAAGTACGTAAACAGTTCCCTGCTCATCATGACCAAAACCAAATATTGGTAAACCATTCCAAGGAATAAGGTGATTGGAAATTGTAGAAGCGTTATGGACATCTTGCACATTCAAGGCCCAAAGACGGCCTGAAACAAAATCTCCATAGAGATAGCAGCCCTCAAGGTCAGGTATTTCACTTCCTCGAACAACGATACCACCCGTGATTGATTTTCCAATCTGATGATCGTATTCCCAAACAGGATCAATCACCGCAACATCAGCTATCACATTACCAAAAGGATGGCTCCCTTCTCTTCGCCTCCAACCGTAGTTCCCTCCCTTTTGCACACAATTAATCTCTTCTTGTAGATCTTGGCCTACATCTGCCACCCAGAGGTTGCCTGTAACATCATCGAATGTCAGTTGCCACGGATTACGGAAACCATATGCCCAGATTTCTGGACGAACCCCATCCGTATTGATAAAAGGATTATCCGAAGGCACCGCATAGGCTGTCTCTGACCCAGAGTGATCAACATCAATTCGAAGTATCTTCCCCAGTAAAACGCCAAGATTCTGAGCGTTATCAAAAGGATCATTGCGGCTTCCACCATCACCGAGACCAATGTAAAGAAAACCATCGGGACCAAAAGCAATGGATCCACCATTATGATTTGGAAACGGTTGATCGAATTGAAGAAGTATTTCTTCACTCTTTAGAACAGCTGTATTTGGATCATGAGTTGATACATGAAATCGAGATATTCGTTCTGACTTTGGTGCATCTACAGGGCTATAACAAATGAAAAACTCACCATTTTTTGTAAAATCTGGATGAAATGCAAGACCAAGCAAACCTTCTTCATTTGACTTTTTCCATGGCCGGGTGACATTGGCAAGATCAAGAAAAACTTTTGCCTTCTGACTATCGTCTCCGATCACATAAATCCGTCCTGTTTGTTCCACAATAAATCGTCGTCCAGATCCATCACCCGCATGCGTCACTGATAGAGGACGAAGTGGTGGCACAGGCTTCCCATCATCAGACACTGGCTTCCAGCCTTCCCATGTAATGTCTGGGAAAGCCGGTACTGCCGTAAGATTGAGCACGCCATCAGATGGTTCCTGTGGCAATTTGCCCTCTGGTAATCGACGTACTTTGATGGATCGAAAGGCCACTTCATCGCCGTGGTCTTGTAGGCAAATGTGACCGTCACCTGTTTTGCCAAACTGGTTATGTTGAGCAAACTTACTTTTTTCGACGCGGTTGTTCCAGTCATCACTTCCAATAACAAACTTGTAATAACTCACGCCATTGAGACAGACCTCACAAGAACCCGGTGTCACTCGCAAGTACAGATGGTTCCACTCTCCCGCGGGTCGCGTTGCATCAACAAATTCTGCTGTCGGTAGTCCGGCTGCTTGTTCTATTCGTGTGACCCATTTTTTTTCTCGAGGTTCGTACAACTGGTAGAGCCACCCTGCTTGCTGGGCGTCTTTCCCAGCTTCGTTATCAATAATTTGAACTTCTGGACCGCTATACCATGGTCGTTTTCCATCTTCAGTGACATGAAACATCAGTCCACTGTTACCTGCCGTACTTATTCGATATTCAAGTTGGATTTCGAAACTGTCATACGTTTCTTTTGTGAGAAGATCTCCAGCGGCCTCTGTACGCACGATGGCGCCATCAAGAACATGCCACCCGGCACCTGGAGTATCTTGCTGATATCCCTTGAAGCCGCGTAGTGATGTGCCATCAAAAAGCAGTTCCCAGCCACTTCGTTTCTCAGACTCTGTGAGGCGGTTTATAGATTCATCTGCAAACACGCCACTAATGCCTACCAGAAGGAGCAACCAGGCTGTCAGAATGTGCTTTGTATTCGGGTATCCTGTGGTGTTCATCGAGTGGCTCCTTACCGCATGTATTGATTGGTATGTTTTGCCTTGTGAGGCATGCTGGGACTGGCTTTTCAAAAAAATATACCGAAGACTTCGTCTTAATAAGGTTACAAGAATATTCATATTACGAAACATCTGTTGGACTTCTGGTCTGCTGGAATGGTAATCTGAATTCTTGTTCTCGCTCTCGCCAGACGCTATTCCTTTCAGACGTGGCACAGAGATTTAGCCTCAGCGGAAGATCCTATGCGAACAATTGCTCATAGACACCGGTATCACTCCCGAATCGGTTTCACACTGATTGAACTTCTTGTAGTAATTGCAATCATTGGGGTTGTCATGGGCTTGCTTTTGCCTGCAGTCCAGCAAGCTCGTGAAGCAGCAAGGCGTTTGACCTGTAGCAATAACCTGAAACAGCTCGTCTTGGCTGTTCATAATTACGCCTCGAGTAAGGGAGGTTTTCCGCCAAGTATGATGCATACGCCAGGTACGGCCTTTGCAAGCAACAACGGTTCATGGGGCGTTCATGGTCGAGTCTTGCCCTATATTGAACAAGGTGTGGTAGCAAAGAACATTCACCTTGAAAAACCTTGGGATGATGGGTACCCAGGTGCCGCAGCAGGAACCAATTGGGCAACGGTTGGCTCAACAAAAGTTGAAACATTTACGTGTCCAAGTGAAGTCAATAACTTTTTTAGAAAAAAAAATAGTGCTGACTATGTCTACCCAACCAACTATGGATTTAACTTCGGGACATGGTTTGTTTATGACCCCGCGACTGGTCAAGGAGGTGATGGAGCATTTCATCCAAACTCACACTATCAAGCAAAGTATTTCCGTGATGGCTTATCAAAAACTCTCATGGTCAGTGAAGTGAAAGCCTTCACACCGTATGTTCGCAATACACCCGATCCAGGAAGCACGTATCCCGCTGGTTCTCCACCCACTGATGCTCAAATAAATGGACTCGCAAGTGGCGGACAAAACAAACTAGGGCCTGCAACAAATAGTAATACTGGCCACACAGAATGGCCCGATGGTCGTGCCCACCATACTGGCTTTACAGCAACATTTGCTCCAAACACAAAGGTTGAGTTTGCTGTTGATGGAGTCGCTTACGATATCGATTACAGCTCACAACAGGAAGGCAACAGTGCTACGCAAAAAACATTTGCTGCCATTACATCTCGCAGCTATCACAATGGAGTTGTAAACACCGGTATGATCGATGGCTCAGTGAACCAGATAACTGACACCATCTCTCTGAGAATTTGGCGAGGATTAGCCACCCGTGATGGTGGCGAAGTTGCAAATCCACGTTGAATTAGGGCTGCCGAAGTGAAAGCAACGCTAAATTGCATCAATTCATCGCATCTGACCACATCCTTTGGTACGATGAAATGTTGGAAAAAATAAGCAAATTGAGGGTAATAATTACCTTCTGTTGTCTCAACCTGAATGGTGTCAATGCTTCACACAAGTCACCACGCAATCAAAGTGTTGTATTCACTGCACGCGATTGTTCTTGTCCTGCTCATGCCGACTCTAGCCGACGCAATGACTGCGGTAGGTCTCGGAAAACATGCAACACGACTCTATCGTGATGACCCTCGTCCTTCAGGAGATGTTCCTGCAGGTGTTCGCCCCGAATCAAGCAACTACTCAGGCCAGTACCCGAGACGACGTGTTTCCAAACGTGCCCAACGACGACTCAACCGTCGTGGCACGTGGACGGTTGTTCCTGAAGACATCCCACCACAAAGTGCATTACGCATTGAACACCGAAATCTTTCCTACGGTGTAGCAGGAGACCATCAGCAATTTGATCTTTATTTGCCTGGTGGATGTCGGGATGAAAGATTCCCTTTGGTGATCTGGTTTCCAGGTGATGACTGGTCGAGTGGAGCTCGTACGAGTTGCCCACTTACATGGCTCACCCATCATGGATTCGCTGTTGCCAGCATTAGCTATCGACCAAGTCCTACTCATATTTTTCCAGCGCAACGAGAAGACTGTGTGGCAGCCATTCAGCGTCTTTCACAAGATGCCGCTGTTTGGGGGATCGATCCAACAAGAATCTGTATTGTAGGCAGGGCTGCAGGTGCACACCTTGCAACACTGATCGGCCTTGATGCTAATCAAAATCTCGGCAACCTTGAGGAGCGTGACTTTCCTGTGCATCAGATTGCTGCAATCTGTGGAATCTCAACTATTGCACACTTGCCTACACTTGGAAGTGATCATGACCGTGCCTCCTCGGCTGCAAGTCGACTTATCGGTGGCCCACTGCCTGAACTCCGTGAAGCAGCCTTGCGAGCAAGCCCGATCAGTTACGCATCACCAGGTGACCCACCGACCTTACTCATTCATCACACACACAATACATCCATTCCCGTCAGCCAGAGTGAACGACTCCATGCTGCACTGATCTCTGCAGATGTTGACAGCACGCTGATAGTACGCGATGGGCAGTACGACTCTTTGTCAGAAAATGGAACACTTGGCCGGGTGTTACTCAATTTTCTCAATCGAACCCTTGATACTGACATCAATTCCGTCATTGTCCGAGAGAATGTAACGAACTAATCAAAGGCAATGTTTAAAATTAATCTTGAGAGATTTCTCTTTAATGACGACGATCTCCTCTTTCTTATGTGGAGTGTTCGAGCATGGGATTTCCGCGTCTTAATTTGAGTCGGCGACAGTGGATCCAAACAGTTACCGGGATGACATGTGGTATCGCCGGTGGATTGACAGTTCAATCTCTTGTTGTCACTCCTCAATCACTTTCGCAGACGCATCTACACATCGGAACGACTGCCCTGCCAGACGAGAAAGCACTGCGGATCGTTCAACTAAGTGATCTTCATCTCCGTGATATCGGTGCATTGGAAACAATGCTGCTTGAAAGCGTTAAGGCTGCCAAACCTGACGTTATTCTGCTAACAGGCGACGCCATCAGCCATAAAAATGGCTTGCATCCACTCTCAGAATTTTTGGGCAAACTTCCACCAACTACTCATCGCATAGCAATCATGGGAAATTGGGAATACAAAGCCGGCCTTACATCATCTTCATTTCAGAAATATTTAAGAACCTTCGATTTCCAGCTCTTGGTCAATGAGTCATGTCAGCTTGAATATGCTTCCAAAATACTGAAGATTACTGGCTTTGATGATCTACTTGGTGGTCAACTTCATCCTATTCGTAGTGATAAGAGCACTGTTCATGTTGATGAGCATCTTGTACTTGCACATTGTCCGGCGACTCGCGACATCGTCTACAAGCTTTCTCCAGTTCCACCAAGTCTCATTCTGAGTGGTCATACGCACGGAGGCCAAATTGCTCCGGGTGGTTTTCCACTCTATACGCCTCCAGGAAGTGGAGACTACGTATCTGGATGGTATCGTGACTATGGGCCGCCTCTGTATGTTTCTCGAGGCATTGGTACCTCACTTCTTCCTCTTCGAATTGGCTCACTCCCTGAACTTGTCATTCTTGATTGGCAATGAACACAACTCAATGCATCAATGACTACAAGAGCGGATATCTTATGAACGGGCCATGCAGTCGATACATTCAGCACAGGGAGCCTCTTTCTCCCCCTTTGTGTAGTCGTCGCGGATGAACAGTCGATAAAACTCTTCGGCGGGGAATGCCGACAACGTGCGATCCCTTCAATTTATGTGCTGTGCTTGGTAGCAGATACGATGGAATCTCCCACCATATCGTGTCTCTCCAGATACAGCGTGAGTGTTTACAAGATACTCCGTTCGTACTCACAACCGATTCTTTATTCATCAGCAAAGAGACCTAGTAAAAACTTATGGAAACTTATCTACGCGACATCAATGAAACTGCTCTTCTCAGTGCAGCCCAAGAAAAACAACTCGCAGTTCGGGTTCAAAAAGGTGACCCGGCTGCTCGTGACCATATGGTCAGGGCAAATCTCCGTCTGGTTGTCAACATTGCTCGGGGTTATTCAAACCGTGGACTTCAACTTTGTGATCTTATTGAAGAGGGAAATCTTGGCCTCATGCGAGCCGTTGAAGGGTTTGATCCAACTGTCGGGACTCGTTTTAGTACGTATGCCAGTTACTGGATCAAACAGTCCATCAAACGATCACTCATCAATAACGGAAAGACCATTCGAATTCCTGCTTACATGGTTGAAATTTTATCAAAATGGCGACGAGCAACAATTCGTCTTCTTGATTCTCTTGGCCGTACACCCACACCCGAAGAAGTAGCTCGAATGCTTGGTTTAGCGCATAAAAAGCTACCTATTATTAAGAAAGCGATGCAGGTTCATCAAGCTGGACCGCAAACCGATCAAACAGAAGGTGGCTGGTCACTCGGTGATATCATTCAAGATCACAATGCACGTTGCCCAGCTGACGTGATGCTTGATACAGATACACTGCAGCATGTCCTTCGGCGTATCGATGAACTTGATGAAAGAGCGGCATCCATTATTCGAATGCGTTTCGGTCTTGAAGGTAGTGAACCAATGACATTAAAAGAGATTGGTAGCATCCTTGGCCTTACTCGTGAACGTGTTCGACAGATTGAATCCGAAACCTTAGCATCACTTGCTGCTGAAATTGAGGGTGTTCCACGAGCCACGATTTCTATTCGTCCTACCCGGCAGTTGCGACGAGGCGCATAAACAAGCTACTCTTATTTCTTATGGACTTAAAAAAACACATTCGCGATGTCCCTGATTTCCCGAAGCCGGGCATATTATTTCGTGACATTACACCGCTGCTCGCAAGCCGGGAAGCATTCAGCGAGTCAATCCGGAAACTTGCTGAGCCGTGGCAAAATAAATCCATAGACCATGTCGCTGCTGTTGAAGCCAGGGGGTTCCTCTTTGCAGGACCTCTCGCTTTACAACTCGGTGTTGGTTTGATTCCTGTTCGTAAACCTGGAAAGCTACCGGCTGATACGATTAGCTATAAGTATGACCTTGAGTACGGTACAGATACACTTGAAATGCATAAGGGAATTGTAATGCCCCAATCACGTGTACTCGTTATCGATGATGTACTGGCTACAGGAGGAACTGCCGAAGCCTGTGTGAACTTATTGGAATCAATACAGGCAATCGTGGTAGGCTGCTCTTTCCTCGTTGAACTTAAAGCTTTAGGAGGACGTCAACGATTAGGTGATCATCAAATCGAAACCGTTCTGACGTATTAAGTACACTCGTTCCATCTGTTCAATGGAAACAATTATTCCGGAATCCTCGCCAGACTGACTTGAATGTCCCGCATCGTTGTTGCTATGTCGGGAGGTGTTGACTCAAGTGTCACTGCCTCTTTACTTGTTGAAGCTGGTCACGATTGTATCGGTGTCTTTATGCGGCATGGTCAACCGGCCTTGCCGACACCATCAAATGCTCTTCCTATTGTCGAGACATCCCCACCGAAGACTGGACACCAAGGCTGCTGTTCAGTTACTGATGCTCTTGATGCACGCCGCGTAGCAGATCACCTCGGGATTCCTCTCTATCCACTCGATCTCACAGAAGATTTTGAAAAAATTATTGATACATTTGTCAATGAATATGGTTCTGGGAGAACACCAAATCCTTGTGTCCGATGTAATCAATGGATCAAATTTGGTCGTCTTTTTGAGTATGCCGATGCTGTAGGCGCGACACACGTTGCAACGGGCCATTATGCACAAGTTATTCATAAAAAAGCAGCGAATACTAACTCAATCCTTTCAGAGATTCATCGAGGCCGTGATGTTTCACGTGATCAGTCGTATGTTCTCTTTGGAATTTCTCCTGATCGCTTAGATCGAATGATGCTACCAATTGGTGAACTGTCTAAGTCCGAAGTCCGAGCACGTGCTGATCAACTTGGTCTTGTGACAGCAGCTAAACCTGATAGCCAAGAAATATGCTTCGTACCACCTGGTGATCATCCACGTCTAGTCGCCCATAGACTTGGTGGTTCGCGGGAGGGTGATATTGTTGATACAAATGGTACTATTCTAGGACAGCATCCTGGGATTGAGCATTTCACCATCGGTCAGCGACAGGGTTTGGGTATCGCAATCGGATCACCGTTGTATGTTCTTCATATTGACCCAGAGACATTACAAATTGTTGTAGGTCCAAAATCGGAATTGCCACTTCAAGGTCTTCTTGCTGATGAAGTGAGCTGGGTTGCTGATGTACCAACTATTCCTTTTGAATGCCTTGTTCAATGCCGAGCGCAACGACCACCAGCAAAAGCCATGGTCACAAGAAATGGTGAAACCCATTTTAAGGTACGCTTTCTTGAACCGACAATCGATGCTCCCGGCCCAATAACACCCGGCCAACCAGCGGTCTGCTATGACAACACGCGTCTCCTCGGTGGAGGATGGATTGTGAATCACGAAGCATTCTAAAAAAGACCTCCCGCCGCCCTTGTATCCCTGATCCGGGGAAACCCGGCTAAAAATCTCGAATTTTTTGCATTTCAGATTCTTCCAACTAGGATCAGAGAGATACTTGTATTTTACGCCTCCGCGTATCTGCATCCCCCGCATTTGAATTGGAGAGTCCCTTTGCCACCTGCTGCATTTGCAATCTTTGGCGTCATCCTCGGCATCATTGCTTTCGCAATGCTGATCCTGATATTTAACTATGGCCAAATATGGTTTCAGGCGTATTGGTCCAAAGCGGCTGTCACGTTTCTTGAACTTTTTGGAATGAGTTTACGTAAAGTCAATGCGCGCACAATTGTTCAAGCTCGGATCATGGCAACACAAGCTGGTCTGGGCAAACAGCTTTCTCCTCGCATCCTTGAAGCTCACTATCTAGCTGGTGGTGATGTTCCCCGTGTCATCCGTGCTCTCATTGCTGCTCATCGTGCTGGCATTGATCTCGATTATGATAGAGCATGTGGTATCGACCTTGCCGGAAGAGATGTTCTTGATGCAGTTCAGACAAGTGTGAACCCCAAGGTTATTGATTGTCCAGATGTAGCGAGTGGAAAGTCAACACTTTCTGCTGTGGCTAGAAACGGTGTCGAATTAAAAATTCGTGCTCGAGTTACGGTTCGAACAAATCTTCAACAACTTATCGGTGGAGCAACCGAGGAAACTATCATTGCTCGCGTTGGTGAAGGAATCATTACATCCATTGGATCTGCTGCCACGCATTTCGAAGTTATGGAACACCCAGATACAATTTCAAGAGCTGTGCTTGAGAGAGGGCTCGATGCGCAAACAGCATTTCAAATTGTTTCTATAGACATCGCAGACATCGAGGTTGGTGAAAATATTGGAGCCAGGCTTCAGGCTGACCAAGCAGAGGCTGATACACGTGTTGCACGAGCCAAAGCAGAGGAAAGACGAGCTGTTGCAATCGCTCATGAACAAGAAATGAAAGCTGAGACTGCTGAAAACCGTGCCGGGGTCTTAAAAGCTGAGGCACTAGTTCCAAAAAGCATTGGTGAGGCTTTGCGTGCAGGTCGGATGCAGAGTCAATCTAATAATGGGCCGGTTATCTAAACCACCAAAAACTTGAGTTTTCCGCCATAAACA
>JABHNP010000335.1 GCA_018694455.1 Planctomycetaceae bacterium
AAGGCACAATTCTCGATCACGAATTGATGCTGAACGCAAAGAAGTACACGCCAGTTGATGAAGGCTTGATCCCAACTGGTGAAATGCCGGCAGTTGCTGTCATGGGTGAGGTGCCGTGTAGCGAATGTGGTGGTAGTCGACTGACACCTGAAGCCAGCTCCGTCACCTTGTGGGGTCGTACTCTTGATGTCTGGTGCCGAATGCCGCTGGGCAGGCTGGCAAAAGAGCTCGCTACCATTTCGTTACATGATGATGAGCGAACAATCGCTGGAGATCTGCTCCGTGAACTCACCAGTCGTGCTCTGTTCCTTGATGAAATCGGGCTTGAGTATCTTGATATGGCCCGGCCAGCAGGCAGTCTTTCCGGTGGCGAAATGCAGCGGATTCGGCTTGCGGCACAGGTTGGCAGTGGGCTCACTGGTGTGCTCTATGTCCTTGATGAACCGACCATTGGTCTTCATCCACGTGATACGCACCGTCTTATTCAGGCACTGGTGCGACTGCGTGATCTTGGCAATACGATTGTGGTTGTTGAACACGATCGTGACGTGGTCAATGCAGCTGACAACTGTCTCGACTTTGGGCCAGGAAGTGGTCGTGAAGGTGGCATGATTGTCGCACAGGCAACCCCCAAGAAGCTTGAAAAGACAAAGACCAGTATTACTGGGCCATATCTCTCGAAAAAACGTGCCTGTGACATCGTGCTTGAACAGAAGAATGAGCATGGACGACGTGAGCCGGAAGAATGGCTGGAGCTCAAGGGCATTCGACATCGCACACTCAAGAATCTTGATGTGAAATTTCCGCTGGGTGTCATGACCGCGGTCACTGGGCCGAGTGGATCTGGCAAGACGTCACTTGTGCTTGATGTACTCTGGCGAGCAGTTGCTCGAAGGCTTCATGCCTCACGAGAGCAGCCCGGTGCTCATGATTCCATCAAAGGCATGAACAAGATCAGTAAGGTGATTCTTGTGGACCAGGACGCCATTGGTTCGACCCCGGGTTCAACGCCAGCGACCTATACGGGTGTCTTTGACCCTATTCGGCAATTGTTTTCAAAGGTTCCGGAGTCTCGAACACGCGGGTTCACGCCACGCACATTTAGCTTCAATGTGCCGGGAGGCCGTTGTGAAGCCTGCGACGGACTTGGGCGTCGACGGGTCGAAATGCATTTCCTGCCTGACGTGTGGGTTGAGTGTGAGACTTGTAAAGGCAGGCGATATTCTGCAGAGACGTTACATGCCAAGTGGCATGGCAAGTCGATTGCGGATGTGCTTGAAATGAGCATTGCTGAGGCTGCTTTGTTGTTTGAATCTGCTCCACAGATTGCCCGTATCCTTGGAACACTTGTAGATGTTGGCCTTGGGTATTTGACACTTGGTCAGCCGGCACCACAGCTTTCTGGTGGTGAGGCACAGCGTGTCAAACTTTCACGAGAACTGGCAAAACCGGGTACTGGCAGCACGCTGTATATTCTTGATGAACCGACCACCGGCCTGCATTTTTCTGACATCGAAAAGCTGCTGCATGTGCTTGAGCGATTGGTTGAGGCAGGCAACACGGTGATTGTTGTTGAACACAATCTTGAAGTGATTGCAGCTGCTGACTGGGTGATTGACATGGGGCCGGAAGCCGGCGATGGCGGTGGACAGATTGTGGCCGAAGGCCCACCTGAAGACATCTTTATTCACGCCGAGCGTTGGGCAAAACAAAAACAAAAGAAGCTACTCCGAAGTTACACGGGTGAGGCACTTCAGAGTTTTGTATGACCGCAAGAGCTCGCTCCAGCCCTCCTTTTGGGGATCATTGTTAAAGAAGATAGAGCTCACACGTTTAGTCCTTCCAGAGGCATGGACTCAGAATGTGGGGCATCGAGTTGCTTTAACGCCTTGGGGCAAGCCACGTAAGTATCCTCTAACACCTGCTGGTTTCTGTAGCGATGGAGCCACGCAAACCCCGAAGTGCGCGACCATACGCTACGGCATGCATCAGACACGCACATGAATGTACAACCTTCGGATGACCACAAAAAGTTGTAAAGTACTTCTCAAAACCCTACAGGCTTTCCAGGTTTCCGGTACCTCCTGGTTCCTCATTCTTCTCCAGGTTCTCTACTACAAATGTTTGTCACGATCGTTGTGATGCGTTGACGATGAATCCGTTGATGTTTCGGATTTTTCCAACACTGAGCGGAATCGTTGCCATCATGAGCCGTCAATTGATCAGGCATTTCATGGAAACTAGGATTCTGAGGGCCTCGTCTCTCAGCCGACTTTTTTATGCCATTGTGTTCACATGTACTGGACTAGGCTTTGGTATGCGCATGACAGTCGCTACTGAATATATTGTCGAAGACAGACAAGCCAGTGTTCCTGCACCTAGAATCCGCATGCCACGAATGGCACCGGACCCATCACAACTTGCCTCTGAAGCACTTTCATTCGATGGAATTGTTGGTGAGCCAAGCACACGCTCAATTCTTCAACCGATTGCTGAAGATTCAGAAGATGAGAGCAGCTGGTCCACTGGTGGTGCATCAGTCGCAGTCATTGATGATACTGATACCAGACAGGCTGACACTTTAGAATCTGAATGGGTCGTCTCTGGAGATCTATACGCTCAGCCACTGTGTGATGACAATGGCACCTGGGACTGGACCCATGGTCTGAATACATGGAGCAACGCATGCAATGCTGCCTGTAACCACATGAAATGTGGCCATAGAAACCTTCTTCATGCATGCAAAAAGGGCTGCCGTTGCTGCGGACCAGCCTGCTGGACAGGCCGTGCCGATGCCGTCATGCTGTGGCGAAGTGCACCATACAGCAGGGAACTTGTTATCACTGGACCAGGGCCAGTTGGATCGTCAATTTTGAATGCGAATCAATTAGAAAGCGGCATGGCCGCTGGCCCACGTATCCAACTCTTTCGAAAAGATGACTGCGGTAGTGCCATCGAGTTTGGGTACCTCGGCGCCTGGAGCTTCCAAAGCGAAAAACTGCTTCCTGACACCGGTGCCCTCTCCGCATATGCTGCTAGCGACCTAATTGGAAATAGTTCTAGTTTTGAAACTGGCACTGCAAATCTGACCAGCAGCATTCAAACAATCGAAGTGAACAGTCGAACTCCGATGGCGGCTGGAAATGTTCAGTTTATCTGTGGTGTTCGCTGGCTCGAATGGACTGAATCATTTGCACTTAATACAACCACGGGGCCAATCTTTACTGATGACTGGTCCTCTCGAACGGTGAACAATCTCTACGGTGGCCAGATCGGTATCGATGCCCTGCTGTACTCAAACCGCTGGCTGCACGTTGAGTCGGTTCTTAAGGGTGGTGCCTACTGGAACGAGGCACTCTCTCGGCAAATTTATCAGCAAAACGGGGCTGGTGTTGAGATATCGGGATATGACTCACCCTCGCCAGCAGCGTTCGTAGGCGAACTTGGCTTTACGGGTGTACTCCCACTGACTTCAAATCTCGATTTCCGTTTTGGCTATCTTGTGTTCTGGCTTCAAGGCATAGCACAGCCAACTCGACAGCTCTCATTGCCTGTCTCAACAACAGGTGATCCACTGGTTCTTCAAGACGGTGGCACAGTTGTCCAAGGCCTTACACTTGGGCTCGAAGGCCGCTGGTAATCGCACGTCACAGATTACTTGGTGGAGCCGCTATCACTCAGTAGGTGACATTGTTTGATATCTTGTACGCTCCTGTTCCAGTATTCGCTACGGCTGCCACCTGGAACTGATACGTCTTGCCGCGTGTAAAGTTACTGCCAGAGAGTAACTCGCTATTAAATGTATCTGTCGCAATATTAGACCACGCACTTGTACCTACCTCCCGATACTGAATCTGATAGTACTGGAAGGTTACACCTGCGGGCATTGTCACTAGATCCCACAGCACCTGAATATTATTACCATCTCGCCATGCACTCACTCGAGCGGGTGCTGGTGCCACTGATCCAACGGTAACAGTCCCTGACTGTGCGTATGCACCCGTTCCGAAGCGTGTGATTGCAGCAACCTGGAACTCATACGATTGACCAACAGAAAGCCCGGCTACATTTGCTGAGAGGCCTGTCGAAACTCCGTCATTATATGTAAGCCACGTCGAACTACTCGCTAGTCTGTATTGAACAGCATAGTCCGTGATATCACTACCGCCGTCTGACGTAGGAGCACTCCAAGTCAGATTGACACGGTTTCCGGCATTTGATGCTGTAAGATTTTGCACAACACCAGGCAATTCAAACGGTTCGGCTGAAACAGTAGCTGCTGGTGAAGAACCAACTGCGTTCACTGCGACGACTTCAAAGCTATAGACAACACCGTTGTCTAACCCGGTCACCGTGGCCGTCGCAACTGACTCTTCAATCGCAATAGTGCCACTGAAAGTGGTCCAGGTCGAATCCGACTGTTTCTTGTACTGAATCTGATGACTGGTGACTGTCAGTGTTGATGTTGGGACAGTCCACGTTAAGCCAACAGCTCCGTCCTGTGCAGTTGCTGCCAAATCAGTAACTTGAACAGGAACATTACCCGGCACAACATCGCTTGACTCTGCTGACCACGGCCCCTGACCTTTCTGATTCACAGCGGCAACTCGCACTACATATGAGACACCATTATTGACACCAGTAATTGTTGCTGACGTCGCTGTCGAAGTTCCGTCTGTAAAGGTACTCCACTCTGTTCGAGAGGCACGCTTATACTGGACGACATAGTCAGTAATTGGCTTGCCACCATTATCAGGGGCTGACCATGTCATACCAATTGAACCATCATCAGACGTTGGCGTATTCAGCACAGGAGCACTCGGAAGTGTATGCGGCACGGCAGGACCACCGGTAATTTCGGTTGAGCTGCCAGTTGCAATTGATGTCTTTGTGCTCACACGGAATGAATATTCATTTCCATTTACAAGCGGCACACCATTATGGCTGCTGATGGTAGCAGTCGTTGCGTTTGAGATATCCGACTCGGCGACCCACGTTGCTCCGCCGTCAGACGTTGATTCAATGATGTAATCCTCGACCGGATATCCACCCGTATCAGCTGGCGCTGTCCAGCTGAGTGCAATCGCACCATCTTCTTCAGTAAATACGAGGCCAGTCACAACACCAGGAGTACCAGCTACAACCACCGTGTTCGACGTGGCAACCGGTCCATCCCCGTTACCATTTTTTGCAAAGACTTGTGCAACGACACTATCACCAGTGCTTAAACCAGACTCGGTTACTGGGCCCGCCACGTTTGAATTCCAGTTGTTATCAACAAAAGCAGATGAGTTGATCGAGAACTTCACAACATACTCATCAATACCAAGAGCACCATCTGTACCGGCGTCCCAGTCCAACGTGACTTCACCAACGCCTGCAACAAGTAATAGATTCTGTACCAGACCAGGCACACCCTGTGGAGTCTCTGCAACAGTTGTTGTTGCATAGTCACCTTGGCCGCGAGCATTTCTCGCTGCAACCCGCAGTAAGTATCCAACACCGCCTGTGAGACCAGTAACTGTCACTGGTGATGACGTTGGGTTTGAAGTGTGAGCTGTCCACGTCGCCCCAGCGTCTGAAGAATATTCAACCAAATAATCCACGATTGAATCTGTACCGGCCAAATCCTCACCATCATCTGTGGGTGCAGTCCACGAGAAGTCGAGTTGTGCATTTCCTGTAACCACAGCCAAATTCAGAGGAGCTGTTGGCAGACGAAGCGGTGTGATAGCGGCAGATTGTGGTGAATTCTCACCTTCTCCAACTCTAGTTACCCCTCGGACTCGGAAGCGATACGGCGTGCCATTCACAAGGGTTACGCCATTATGTGTTGTGACGATTGCTGTTGTCGAGGCGCTGGTTTCATCATTAAACACAAACCAAGTCAGTCCATCATTGTCGCTGGTTTCAATGATATAGTCAGTGATCGGTGCACTCGCCGATGTTGATGGCACACCCCATGTCAAGGTCACCTGCTCGTCACCAGATGTACCAAGTGGCGCAGATGGCGCGCTTGGTACATCGAGCAAGACAATGCTGAACTCTGTTGTCCCGTTAATACTATCGTTGACAAGGAGTGAATTTCCAGCAAGATCCTGAACCGTCGGTGCTACTTGAAGCTCATAGTCGCCAAGCCCGAAGGTTGAAGCTGCTGCGAACACAACCTGATTCGTATTCGTGTTGTACTGGAAGAAATAGTCGTTTCCGGCCTCTAAAACCTGACCGTCGCGTTGCAGTAGGAATGCGGTGAGTGTTACTTCGGCATTACTCACAACAGATGCCGCTTGATCCAGCTCAATCGTATTCATTGTGGAATCAACAACAGCAATTGCATTCGCTCCGGCAACACCATTAATACCGTTAATCAAGATGCCTGCATTAACCGAATCAGCATCACTCACGACTACTCGATTCGTTGAAACCGTTGTTGTATCCCCAAACCCAAACGAGATCACTGAATTATCAACTGCTGTTACAGGGCCGCTGAGCGTGAGTGTCGTTCCTGCAATGCTGGTAACGGTGACTCCAGCATCGACGTTATTAATCGACACTGACGCATTCGCCAAGAGGCCACTGTAGTCAACTGTATCAAGTGTGAGTGTATTGAGATTGACAAAGTTTCCAGAAACTCGTGCATAGACACCTATCACTGTCACGCTAGTATTCTCATTTTGTGTCACACTTATCTGGTCAATTCCAGTGCCAATATCAGAGAGTTGAAGAACAAACTTCTCTTGTTGACGAGCAGCGTCACCTTCCAATTCCACTGCGTGCAATGTGTTATTCAGGTCAATCGGAGCAATCTTTGACTGGTCCAGTGGCACTGCCAGACTAGCTTCTGGCTGAGTGATATCGAGCCGTTCAATTGCACCGCGATCCTTAAACGCATTGAGGCCCAAGCCTGGAATACTTGCTACATCAGGATCATCGTCACGGGTTAATCCGTACAGATCTTTCTGAGGAGCAAGAATCGGTGAATCAGGAATATTGATGGAGTCTTTTACAACTGTGAATCCCGGTCGATCCTCGAGTGAATTCATGGAACTGTCTATGATCCGTGAATTCGCTGCAGGATAGAAATTGTTCCGTGCCTTATCTACAAAGGGGTCTTCCGTCAGTGTAAGGCCCAACGACTGAGTTGTCCCAGCTACTTCGGTACCAACAAGATAGAAGGCACTCGTTCCAATCACGGTGCTGGCATCTCCGACACCATCAAGCCTGCTGGAAGAATCAACTTTAACACCGGTGTCTAATTCCGAGAAAACGTTATTGAGAATGGTTGGTGCAGCATTATTCGCGACATCAATACCAATGCCACTTCCACCACCGTAAATTGTGTTATTCACCAGACGACCATACGGCCGAACACTATCTGTATCATTTGCTGTGTCAGGCGTACCACCAAAGTAGATACCAGCGACACCTGAATTCGCAACAACTGTATTGGTCACAACCGCACCTGGCACGAGACCTGCGTTATTGAGAACAGCACGATTCTGGGCAACACCAAGGTCAGGTGATTGGCTTCCATCACCAACTCGTCCTGCATCAATTCGAATGCCATATGTTGAGGCATCTGTCACAATTGTATTTTGAACAATGAACTGTCCCTGCTGATTCTCAAATTCATTGTTCTTATCACCGACAAGACCTGACGTGGCAATAACCGGTGCAGTACGAATGACTGCATTTCGAACTGTTATACCGCCCTCGTTCGCATCGGAACGGAAGACGCCAATCACAGTCGTGTCACTCAGTACGAGACCTGCATCAAGAAGGTCTATCTCAAGCGTGGTTTCATATGTACCAAACCCCGAAAAAGTCGTAGTGGTAGAGAAATTAGCGATTCGAGTCCAGTTGATTCCTCCATCAACACTGAGAGCCACACCGTCTCCGGTCGGAAGATCGGTTTCATCGGCAATCGTAAAAGCATCTGGTAATTGCGTCAGTTGTTCTTCTTCATTCACTGAGTAGGCAACTTCGAGAACCGCCGCTGGTTGGTTTGCAAGATCGACTGCCCACTTTAAAACGCTGTGCTGCGTTGTGACAGTCGCATCGTCACCCTGCAAGAGCGTGCCAAGCCCCCCTCCCAATGGTCCCAATGGTACGACAGCGTGACCAGCCTCGGTCACGACAACTCCGTCGACAACATCGAGGGAATTAACCTCGAGTTCCCTGGAAATGACAGCGGTTTCGCGAACCATTCTGTCATTGGTATCAAATGTCGTATTGATGGTTACAAAGCTACTTGGCTCACCAGGGAAAATTGAATCAAACCGCCCAATGGTTTCATCATCTTGAGTACCGAACTCAGTACCGCGACGAATCTCAAGTTGATACTCACCTTGCAGGACCTGCTCTGGGTAATCAAAGAGTGAGCGGTCCTCATTGAAGGTGAAGAATTGGGCATTCGGTTCAGCACTTGCGTTGACAACAGCCTCACCGCGTTCGGCAAATCCGACCATAATGGCGTCGATGTTGAACCCACGATAGTTATTGTCTTCGCTCCTTGCGGTGGGGCTTCCAAAATCACCGAGTGTGCTGGCATTACCGTTGATATTGTCTCGGCTTTCACCAGCACTATAGAAATCGACAAGGTCGCCAACCCCGTATACATTTTCAAGTTCAACAGCGACATCAACCGGCCTCAGTACAACGGCATTCGTTGCTGCATCGATAGAAACTACAGTTGCTGTTCCAGTTGAACTTGCAGTCTCATCAAAAACTATTTCAGCATTCGGTGACGCAATATTGCCAACAACTTCAACAAGCCCTTGCACGCTATCGAGTACCACAGTCACATCGTTTTGTAGATTCCCAAGTGCAGTGACTGACACAACTGATCGTGTCGCATCTGCAACGATCTTGGCATTATTGATTTGACCACCGCGGTCAAGGTCACCCCCCGTACTGAAATCAAATCGTAAGAGCACTGAACTCTCACCAGCAAATTGTCCAAGATCAACTCGTGCCTGCCGCCACTCAGCAGTGTCGAACAGCTCCTGAACCTGCTGGTTTTCACTGGCATCCGACCCAGCATTTGCAGCATTGGCTGACGGAGTGAGTCGCGGTGGCAACTCAGCCATAGGACCTGCACCATCGAGTGACGATCTCTGTTGATTATTCGTCGCCAACAATTCCCATGTTTGACCACCATCTATGGACCCAAGGACACGAGCACTGTCTCGCATTTGATTACCCGGATTAGTACTAGCCTGAGCATCCTGCGTTTCCAACCAATATGAAAAGTACAACGTCGGCTTATCAGTGGTGTTATAACCAGCCAAACTAAATGCATCGGTCTGCATTCTGCCGTGTGCCCCGCCGGGCAGATTATATGTTGATTCTGAGATACCGAGTCCTGCACTCAGATGCCGCTGCCAGACACCACTGCTGCGAACACCAAACTGGCCAGCCCCGCCACCATCAACATCTCTGTATTCAACGTACGGGGTGTTCCCAGCAACCCATTCTTCAAGACCAAAGTGCATGCTCTGGCCGCCAGTTACAGTACCTACCCGCGTCAAATCATGAGTAATTGATGATGTGATATTGTCAGATCTGTCTGTTGTCGTATGCCACAAGTTCACATCCAGTGGCGAGAAGGCGAGGCCTCTCACGTTATTACCAGTTGGATTCGAAATCCAACTGTCGGCAATACCATCACCATCAGAATCAAAGACGTTGTCGACGATCACTGCTTCACCACCGGCACCGCCAGTTGGGTCAATACAGAAAAGTTCACCGTCGGTTGTGACAGCGAAGAACGTACCATTGAATCTGCCGCCCTCAAGATTGACAGGCCCGGTAGCCAGTCCACCAAGCTGCCGACCATTGAGAATTTCGGTGGTGTTAAAGTCGACCACGTCGAACACATTTATCGTGCCCGGACGAGTTGCCCCACCATGCCCTGGACGAGCTAATCTAAAGAATTGGCCATCTCGGCTTACTGCAAACAGACTCGAGCCCTTATCCTCGTTTAAAAACTGCAACCCAACAGTGGGACTTGTGATAGTTGGATCAACATCGCCCATGTAACCAAAACGATGCGCAGGGGGCGCTGCAGTGCTCGACGATGCATTACCACCCGAATCTGCACCATAAATTCTTGATGAGTTTCCATCACGGACAGCGTAATAGGTGGCGGACGCGGCTGACCCTGCATTATTAGACCCTGCATTATAAGTAGCGACGCCTGAATAACCGATTGCCAATGCGTCTGGTGAACTATTTGATTGCCAATAGTCTGTAGCTGCTGGATTGCCCGGCCTATTCGGAATCGAATCACCCCACAGTTGGGTTCGCCCACCTGTCGCTGGATCGATCACATAGACAGTACCGACATTCGCCGCACTTCCCTCATTCATATACACCACAAGGCGACCGTCAGAAAGCATGTCGAGATCAGCCGCTGACTGATTGGTTGCGTAGGTGTATCCTGCTGGCTGTGAATCGGCTGCACCTGTAAATGGATTGATCGTTCTCAGCCTGTTGCCCTCAGTGATGAACACTGTCATATCAGCAAGCGTAAATGGCTGAACATTGGCTTGCAGCGCAAAACCATCCGCGGTACTGATGACCGATCTGCCCTCATTCTGAGCTGGACCAAAGACGCTGGCTTCTCGGCGATAGCCCGCTGACCCAATTTTATCATCAACAATTCGATTGATTGACGAAAGTGGCTCAAGGCGAACATTCGGATTCGTTGCAGCACTCACAAAGTTTTGATCCAATTGGTCTGGCAGCTGAGCATTTGTTGACACGGCGACGTAGTATGTCCCCTCAGTTAGTTGCACTGAACCAATAAATGGATCATTTACACCTGCAGAACCGCGAGTCAGATCATCGGCGTCTGTATTACCCTGTAAAGGATCTGCTAGATCGTCTGCAACATTTGAATCACGACCTACGTAGATAAGTTCATTGGTATCGGCGTCGAATACGGATATCGTATAGTCACCACGAACTCCAGAACCAAAATCAATATCAAAGGTAGTTGCCCAACTCTTCACTCCGTCATTGATTCCTTCAAGAACCTGAATCTGCTCGTAATCCACCTCGAACTCATACCAGTCGACATCAGTCGCATCACTCATGTCACCACCAACACTGATGGTGTTTCGATCGATCGCCAAAAGACTGCCCAAAGGCTGTGCCGTCGACGATGTATCATTCGCCGTTTTGTCCTCACCAGCCGTACCCGTAAGTGGTGAATTATTTGGGAGGCCGGTCACATCGATACCCGTTGTCGCATAGCGAACATCTGCAAATGTGACGACGGAACCAGGCTTTTCATCCTGCTGACGGAGACGCATACGAAGTTGATACCGACCACTCGTCTTCCCTGCATCGATCGTATCTACAGGCGTACCAGCATCAGCCTGACTACGAACCCGCACAAAAAACTGGGAATAATTACCGGCGTTCCCCGGCAAAGTCATTCGTAACCCAGCATCCCGTGGATTGGAGGAATACGAATCTGCACCGCGATGCGCATCTTTATTGAGTGAGTACCCGCCAAGTTCACCGTTTGCGAGGAAGGCAAGCCCAGTAGCATCAAGAGGAATGCGTGCCCATTCGTAAGAAAGGTCACGCAGTTCGAGAGAGGCTGTTGGTGCTACATCAAATTCGAGCGTCACAACACCAGTCGTAAGATCAATAGAAGATTCACTCGTTGCTTCACTGACCGGATCACCAATAGCAGTAAACGAGAACGTCCCGTCTCTGGCTACCGAAAATTCCTGCGTTGCCGTATTGCCCTGATAGATAACACCAGCAAGTGTTCCAGGCAGAATATTGGCATGATCCAAATTAAAGCCACGTTGCGCGAATGTTATTTGTGCACCATCAGCAACATTGACGGTCGTCGGTGCTGCAGGATCACCCGTATCACCAAACGATATGGATATGTTTGCTCCGTCGGTATCCAGAACTGTTGTGTCAGGATCAATACCTTCACCACCAACAGGTGAACCAATACTGATGTCGGTAATGTCATCAATTGTAATGGTGTCAGCTATAAAGCCGAACCCAACGGTATCGGTGTTCAGAATATCAACTGCTGCATCGAGTTCGATTATCGCACCAGCTGTTGGATCAATCAGGTCAAACAAGGTGACTCCACCAACCGCAACACGCGTGTCAGCCGGGATACCCGCCGCACCGTTTACAAGAACGCCTTCTACAATGCCGGTTGCGTCTCCAATCGTTACGCGAGTAGTGGTCTTCGCACCGATAAAGTCGAACTCAACGAAGTCAGCATCTTCTATCGTGATATCACCGCTCAGACGAACAGTGTTCGCAGCAAGGTCGATACCGGCAACTGTCTCACCGGTACCAACACCGTTCACCGTGACCGCTTCACCAACAGTTGCCAAGGATGCATCATCAACACGAATGTGGTCCGTTGTGACGGGTGCACCAGCAAACGCAAAGCCAAGCACATCGCCATTCGAAACATTGTCTATGACACCGCTAGCAGCAAGTTCACCAGCCGCAATGCTGGTTACTATTTCACCAGTCGCAGTACCATTTAGGGTGATAGCTGCACCTGCAACCGCGCCATCAAGGCCACTTGTATCAAGCGGAATGGTGTCAGATTCGAAGCCAAACCCAATGGTATCGGTGTTCAGAATATCGACTGTTGCATCGAGTTCGATGACTGCGCCTCCGCCAGGTAACGCGCTAACCCCACCAACCGCAACACGCGTGTCAGCCGGGATACCCGCCGCACCGTTTACAAGAACGCCTTCTACAATGCCGGTTGCGTCTCCAATCGTTACGCGAGTAGTAGTCTTCGTGCCAGCAAAGGTAAACTCAACAAAGTCATTCTCTTCTACAGTGATAGTGCCAGTCAGACGAACTGTGTTTGCAACAAGGTCGATACCGCCAGCTGCGACCGTCTCACCAGTTGCGACACCATTCACCGTGACCGCTTCACCAACAGTTGCCAAGGATGCATCATCAATACGAATGTGGTCGGTTGTGACGGGTGCACCAGCAAACGCAAAGCCAAGCACATCGCCGTCAGCAACATCAAGATTGCCTGGTACGGCAACAATCAATTCACCTGCCACTATTGAACTAACAGTCCAAGGTGTAGGAACGCCATTTTGGGTAATGGCTGCACCAACAAGCGCTCCAATTCCCCAGTTAAGACCGGTTGTGTCGACCACGATGGTGTCAGAGTTGAAACCAAACCCAAAACTACTGGTATTTGAAACACTAATTTGTTCCGACAACTCCACAGTATCACTCGGCAGGTCGGAGTCATTGACCCGAGTCAGCTCTGTTATATCTGCACCCACAACTTTAACAGCATTCACAACACCACTGGCATCATCAAGGACAATACGATTAGTCGTTACCGCAGTGGCATTCGGGAAAATAAAGCTGATGACATCATCTACGCCCACAGTTATTGTCCCAGAAAGACTTACCACATCCCCTTCGATACCAGTTACGGTGAGCCCTTCCACCACTCCATTCTTCAGAACAGCAGCTCCAACAAGCTGTCCGTTATAAGCATTTGTATCAATCGTGAGCGTAGTTACATCGGTCTGTACTGCATCAATTTCTGCCCATACACCTACTGCATTGGCCTCGAATCCATTCACCTCTGCGGCAACTCCATCAGCAACACCAACGACACCTGTCACTGCCTGCTCAGCACCATCCACAGCGGCAGCAACACCATTGGCAACACCAACGACGCCTGTCACTGCCTGCTCAGCACCATCCACAGCGGCAGCAACACCATTGGCAACACCAACGACACCCGTCACTGCCTGCTCGGGACCCACAACAATCGCTTCCCCGCCAGCATTTTCTGCCACGTCTGGTGATGAATCTGCCCGAACCACACCAATATCATTTATTGAATCAAATGATCGCGCTAAGACATTCCCGCTGGCGTCAAGAATTTCCAGCTGGGTATCTAATGCCTTTGAAGTTTTATCAATGTCAAACCAGACCTCAGATCCTCCATAACCATAGAACGAATAGACATCGACATCTGTCGGGTCATCAGCGGCAATGGTGCCGTGCACTTCAAAACCGAGCCGTCGAACATCATCGCCATTCTTTTCCTGGGTCGATTCAAACGTGTTTGGGACACCAACAAGATTGGTCTCGGGATTGTTTGGTGCAATGATGCCGACGTATTCTGCAGCATTGGTATTACTGTTTACATCAAGGCCTGCCGTGTACGCTCGCTCTGACTCAACAAAGACACCCACGTTTCGATCGTTGGAAAGTGGATCAAACTTCAGGCTTCTCCAATCTCCTGCCGAAGGAGCTGTTGCGTCCTCGTCAGCATTCGTATCAAAGACCGGGAAGCCGTTGATATCAAGGCTCGCGCCAACGGTGTCGTCTGCAAGTGATGTCAGCACAACGGGATAACCAGGTTGACCAACGATTTGTACCGAACCACCAATTCGGTCACGAATATCGAGTGCTTCACCCGATGCTGTGAGACCTGCATCTGGACTATCAAGCTTTACAACAAGACTCGACTGACTATTACTTAAAAGTTTCAGCCCAGTCTCAGTGTGAAAATTGTTGACATCAATGGTGTCTCGAAGAACATGAACGATGTCCGCATCATCCCAGACTTTCTCACCAGTAACCTCTTCGGCACGGATATCCATTCCAGCAATCGCACTGCCGGCAGATGCCCCAGCTGGTGGAAATAAATCTGTTCCATTAGGTGTTGTGTAGGGGTCGGCTCTTGCATAGTTCACGTCATAACCAAGGTCATCAAACAGCCCGACTGTAAGCATGCTTAGTACGCTGTTTGGGCTCCAGAATGGCGTCATGATTTCAACACCAAACTCTGTTTCATCCCAATGACTTCCCCCTGGCTGCATTGGAACGGTTTGCGCACCTGGACTGATTTTTTGATATTGAGCCAGTGCTTGCGGGCCTAGGAAATTCGTACTGGCGTCGAGGTAATTAAAGTCATCAAGCACCGAGCTGACAAATCCAAGGGCATGGCCAAGTTCATGGATCATGACCTCCGTAAGGGCTTGAACATTGCCGGTATCTGCCATATCGACACCAACTTCACCCGTGTATGGAAGGAACGGATTCGGGTCACTTGCCGACCGTCGAAGTCGTGGTCCGGCATTTGCCAATACGCCGCCGCTACCGTCACTGTCTGGATCACCGAGCAGACCAGCCTGAACGGTTATCTGAAAATCATCAATTGGTCCCTGATCACTCAGATCGCCAATAATAATTTCTTCCCACCTGGTAACTGCTGCTGCTGTCGCTGTTTCTACATTGGCATTTAAGCCACCACCATAAATGACATCGATTGTGAACTCACTAACGACCGATGAGTCTCCGGAAATCGTTTCAGAAATACGATTTTCTCGAACCAATGGCCCTTGATTGAGATCAAACTGACCGAATCGCCCAACCGCCCCGGTTTGCCGACCATGATCGCCCTGCACCGCATCTGTTAACGCGTTTGAGTTAATTGAAATCGTCGCTCCAGCATTGTTTCTAAAATCATTGCCCACAATGATTGGCTGTGATCCACGAACAAAGACTGTTGCAGCCTCATTGCCTCCACGTGCATTCCGCGTTCCTGTTGCATTGCCATCCGCATTAAATTCGATGCGAGTATTTGCCAGCCGCAAATCGCCTTGATGTGTTTCGACTGCATTGAATCGGTCGAAGCCACCTTCAATCGCTACAAGGCCACCGGCATGTGCGATGTATGCATTATCAATACTGATATCTGACCCAACGTTACCAACGAAGCCACCCCAGTCACCAGCGGCATAGGTATCTGGCAAGTTCCCATTGGAATCAAATGTCCCTCCTGCTCCGTACCTGTTATCTCCAAAGCTCGTAAAGACAACTTGGTCGTACCCCTGCCCTTCGGCAATCAACTGAGACCGACCGCGCTCAAGTTCGATGCGACCACCATAAGATTTCACAACAACGCCTGGATCAATTTGAAGTCGACCACTTGGACGGATGCTTTCAACACCATTAACATCTCGAACAAATCCCCCGGCCCCACCTTCAATAAAGAGATTTTCCTGAAGGACATGAACAACTTCTGTGTCGTTAAACCGAGCCGAAATATCAAGTTTTTGAGTGCCTGAACCAAACTCTGTATCGATAAGAAGGAAGACACCATTTATAGAATTATCAAAGAGCTGGTTGCCACGAAGATCAACACCGATGCGGCCATTGCCTTCTTCAAAACTCTGCGGTGTCGCTGCAATTGCCGCACCCGCAGCAGTTGCGATGGTATTGAACCCAAGACTTGGACGAGCACCCTCAATCTGAATAGACGCAAATGCCTGAGTCTGTGAATCAACAACTGCCTGACCACCACCGTAGCTAATGATTGAACCATTGACTGTATTCAAAAATGGACGGATCGCTTCCCTACCGACATCCCCCTGCCAATCTGAGTCAGCACGAAAAACAAGTCCTCCCCAATGCCCACGTGAACGCAACGGTGCCGGACCAGCACTTGCATCAAATTGTCGATCAGTCGAACTAAACTGAACCGGTTCATTTGGAACACCAAGAATCTGCAAGCTGGCACCTGCTCGACTGTCACCAGCCAGCGGCGAAGAGCTTCCAACTTCAACAATGGAACGTCGCATACGGAACGACGCGCCTTCATCGATCATTACGGTGACACCACCGGGAACAATAAACGTCTCGCCATCACTGAGAATATTTCCCTGGTCATCTTTGCCTATATAGTAGTGATGTGGATTTTCAACGGTGCTTGAGTTTGCCACTAATCCACTGGAAACCTCATTGCCTTGGTTCCCCGCGATCCGGATGGTTCGAATATCTGTGGTGAATGAATTTGCCTCTGCGATAGCGGCTTTAACAGTCGTGAATGGATTGGCGAGGGACCCATCCTGATTTCCTTCAGCCGGTGCAAATCGGAGACTTGTGTTTGCAGCGACAAGTACTGTTGGTGGAATAGACTCGCTAATGGTGATGACATTTCCAACAGGCGCACCAACAACAGTTACGCCCTCAGGAACATTCGTGCCATAGACCCGCATGCCAGCGGTAATTCCTGTGGCGTCATCTACTGTAAGTTCGGCCGTGCTTGTTACCTCAGTAGTGACCGTTGCCCATGTAGCAGTTGCAATTTTGTCGACATAGATTGTTTTTGAGGCCTCGGCCGTTTGGAACCAGAAACTAAACACTCCACCGGCCTGACCGTCCCGGTCACCATCAAGTGGCGTCCCACTTGCATCTGTCACGGTATTGGATGATGACGCTTTATCAACATGCTTAACCAAAAGTTGATAGGCACCTTCACTCTGCCCACCAGAACCACTTTCTGCAATTTCAGGATTGAACTGATCATTGCCCGCCGCCGTCACAGCAACATAGTAGATATAGTCATTGCCCGCGGTGTTTTTTTGTGTGAGATCTACTTGAATCCTTGAGTCGCTCCCAAAGGAATCATCATTCCTCGCAACAATGACGCGTTCGTTTGCATCTGGATCTTCACGGTAAAGAGTGAGTACGGTGTCAAGTTTACTGGTAACAGGATCACCAGGACGGTTCACTATGGTCTCAGCAGTAAACGCCCCATCACCTGATAAGGTAAACGTGTAAAGGTCAATATCTGACCCGGCATTTGGAAACAGCTGCCGGGCCTCAACAAGGTCATAGTCGCCAGGGAAAATCGCTTCGCCGTTTAAACCGCCTCCCATGATCGATGGCAGATCAAATGAATGGTGAAGGCCAAGAAGCTCTCCAACCTGCTGCATGGCCGTTCGAAACCAGAACCCACCATACTCACTGAGACCCCAGTTCTCAGTTGAATCCATGATGGCCACATTCCCTGCAGTTGTCGTCCCTGCAAGGCCGGCCGGAGTCGTTGGAAGAGTCGTATCAAAAGCGCGTAAATCACCAGTCGCAATCGTAACAGTGTTATTCGCTGGCGTTGTCAGGTCAGCAGATTCAACAAATTGAACGCCAAGATATCGACTGAAAATTTCAAAAATTTCTCGAGTTCGTTGCTTCTGTGTTTCAGTAATTTGATTCGCTAGAGTCTGCCCTTGAGGATCTGTTCCGTAGTCAGTTCTAAAATTGTAAAAGCGTGTTGGAATTACAGTGGCGGGGCCTGCAGGCAGAGTTTGACCGTGATGCTCCATGCCCAGGTTAACGGGTATGTCTCTGTGTCCTGATTCAAAAATCGAACCGGCATTGCCAGGGAAATTTAGTTCTTCATTTTCACCTGCCACAACCGGCGCGGTTGATGTAATCGTCGGATTAACGCTGATTACCCCGTTGATGGAGACTCCTTCAGGAGGCAAGACATTGGGTGTGGCTACGTCCCCAAGCCCATCCTGAGCAGTCGCAAAAGATGTTCCTGCCCCTGCTTCAGCGATAGCACTAGGCACGACAGGTAAACCTGAGCCACCTATTTCAAGCCGGAAAGTCTTATTGTTATCAATTGATGCGAACTCAAGAGCCACGCTATTTGTTGCAGCCGTATACGTTGCAGTTGTAGGAGACACGCTACTCTGCTCTACGGCAGTCGCCTCGTCGATTTCGATAAGTTGATAGAGGTCCGTATCTTCAACCGAAGCCTGGTCCATCGGCTCACTACCATCAAAATAAACAATGATTTCATTTGCAGATTGACTCAGCGTGAGATTCTCTGGGTCACCGGCAAGGTTCGGACGGTCTAACGGTTGAGGCACAACAGACACAACATTTGGTCCCAGACTCAACCGGAATGGAATCGTTGTCGATGAGCCGCTATTAAACTGGTCAACAGCACCCGTATCATCCGGTAGCGTAGTCAATCCATTGATCGTAATCTGGTATGTATCGTCAGGGAGACTGTTTGCAAAGCGGACAACAACCTGATTCTCATTTGGAGCATCATCTACAACAATTGCCCCGGGAGACACCGTGACATCTAGAAAAGAACCAGTCACACCAAACGGATCATTCGCACGGCCACTTCGCTCGACGGTAATTCCCCCAAGAAGAGATGCTGGGTCAATCTGTGTTTCTGGCGTAAACCTCAACACAATTTGCTGAGGTGAAATATCGAGTGAGGGTGTTGCTACATCTCCTGCCTGATGGAATGGAGATTCAGTTTCGATATACGAAGCCACGTATTCGAAAGCCAGCATTTTTCGAGGTTCAAGACCTTCAACTTGTTGAAAGGCACTTTTGTCGTGTTGGCGATCCCTCTTACCGACTCGGGATGGCTTCAATCCCCGAGACCGTGATGAAAAGAGAAAATGCACGGATCCGAACCAATCGGGAAACCTCATATGTACTCAACCTTTAGATTGATAAGAAACAACATGAACCATGGAATTCGGCCTAGACTGTCCTCGAGCCACCACACCTTGTGCGAAGCAGACTCTTATTCGAATTGAGATACGGTCATCCCAAAAGCCTCTATCCCCATCTTTAATCGATCAAAACATGCGTCCTTGCAAAGTCAACTTGTAATTGACCGTATCACTTGCCTTCTCCAACATCAACAAATTGGTTTTTCGGAAAAATCGCACCAAATTTGGCACAATCACCGATGCAACCCCCTCTATTTAGCCGTGTTTGCTAATGAGTACATTTATTGTAATCATCAGAATTCATTATCACCCAGCGTTTTCCCACGGATAAGCCATTCATTCGTGAATTTCGCTGAGAAAGAAGGGCCATGTAACTGGTAACGTTCTCAAGCAGAATTTGTTACCAGATTTTTGACGCCCCGGGATTCCTCACGAACTCCATTATCGCAAAACTGATTCTCTAGCCTACGTACGAGCCATGCCGTTTGTTCAATGAAAAAGCCGGCTAAATACCCGAAAACAATATCTCTGCTTCCTGCGGGGACAGAACTCATTTCTGCGATAGCAACGGACAACTGTCTCGTTGGACGGTCACATGAATGCGACTGGCCGCCCGAGGTGAAGAGCCTGCCAGCGCTCACTTCGGCAGCCATTGACCCGATGGCATCGAGTTCGGCCATTGACCAACACGTGAAAGGCTCCGAAAGAACGCCGCTGTTTACTGTGGAAGAATCGCTCCTCACTTCTCTTGCTCCAGATCTGATCGTGACACAAGCAGCCTGTGATGTATGTGCCATTGATGCGAAACAGGTCATCGCAATAGCCGACACCATTCGTCTTTCTGATGGCACTTCACCAGACGTGTTGACCCTTTCGCCTGAATCCCTCGACGACCTGTTTTCCGATATCGTGCGGGTTGGAGAAGCACTTGGAGCGACAGAACAAGCAAACCATCTCCTCGATGTACTGAAAAAACGCTGCAAGAACGTTGCTACACAGTGCCATGACATCATTGATCATCATTCAAAACAAAATCTTGCCCGTCCACATATCGCCCTTATCGAATGGCTCGATCCACCCATGTCTGCAGGAAATTGGGTGCCTGAAATGATTCAGATGGTAGGGGCAACTGATGCCCTAAGGGCTGATGGAGGAAAGTCCCACTGGATTGACTGGGCAGACGTCGCTGCTGCTGATCCTGATGTCGTCATTCTTATTCCATGCGGCTTTGAACTGCAGCGGGTACTGACTGAGGCCAAAACGCCGGCTGTCTGGCCACACCTCAAAGATCTTCGGGCAACACGTGAAGGCAACCTCTTTGCTGTTGATGGCCACCACCTCTTTAATCGTCCGGGCCCACGACTGATCGATTCACTTGAAGTGCTTGCTGAGATCGTCCATCCAGAGGTGTTCCAGTTCAAAGCCACCACTCAATTTGCGAAACGGGTTGAGTCTTAACTTCTGATAAACGAACTCGTTTTGTACAGAGAACCCAAAGAAGGCACTGCTGAACTTTTGCTCTTGTACGTCCGTCAAAAGTCACGGAACCATTGATTTGTGGTGGTTTTGTGTCGTTTGTATGGGTCTCCCGGCACTCTCCACATCCATCTTCAGAAAACACCCGTGTTTTGGGTGACTCTACGGAACAGGCAACCTAGACTACTTACAGAGAGTATGATGATTCTCGCTGGCGGTCGATGGCGATGCTGCCTTTTTGATTCTCGCACTATTTTTGATTTCCGCACTACCGAAACACCGTATTTATGAACCAAGAATTTCGTATTGAAATCCCTCAGTTCGACCCCCGCTGGAGTCGATCACTCGTGCCGCTTGCGGCCATTGTTATTGCTGGCCTCGCCCTTCTTTCGAGCAGCGTCTACTCGGTAGGTGCAGAAAGCGTCGGTGTGATTCAGCGGTTTGGCAAGTACACCGGTACAGTCGACCCGGGGCTTCGCTTCAAACTGCCTTTTGGAATTGATCGAGTCACCATCCTGCCGGTCAAACGACAACTTAAAATGGAATTTGGTTTTGGTACTGGTGGCGCAAATGATCTTTATCAGGTTTCACGTGAGCAGGAACGTGAAGCTGACATGGTGACTGGTGATCTCAATGCAGCCCATGTTGAGTGGGTCGTGCAGTACGAGATCAGCGACCCCGAACAATTTCTGTTTAATCTACGAGAGCCTGCTGCAACGCTTCGTGACCTCGCTGAAAGCGTCATGCGAGAAGTCGTTGGTGACCGCACCGTAGATGAAGTGCTGACGATTGGTCGGCAAGGGATTGAAAACGCCGCCATCACAAAACTCACTGATCTTGTACAGAGCCTGGAAATGGGGCTCCGCGTGCAACAGGTTCAGCTCAAAAACGTCCATCCGCCGTCCGCTGTACAGGCCTCCTTCGATGAGGTAAATCGTGCTCAGCAGGAACGTGAAGAAATGATTAATCAGGCAAACGGTGAATACAACAAAGTTGTGCCTCGGGCGCGTGGTGAAGCAGACCGAACCATTCAGGGTGCAGAGGGCTACGCCGTCAAACGTGTGAATGAAGCCAAAGGCGATATCGCACGGTTTTCAGCGTTACTTGAACAGTATGAAAAAGCACCTGATGTCACTCGTCAGCGGCTCTATCTTGAGACCATCAGTGAGATTCTGCCACAGCTTGGTAGCAAGGTAATCCTCGATGCAGACGTCCAGCAGTTTCTGCCACTGATGAACCTCCAACAACTTTCACCGGAGGCAAAACGATGAGCCCCATGCCAATTAATCATCCCGTCCTTATATTCACCCGTCGTATTGGTGACTTTCTGTTTTCACCGGCTGGCCTTGCGGGCATCATCTTGCTTGCCATTGTTTTATTTGGCTGTGCCTACACTGTGGATCAGACCGAACAGGTCGTCATCACCCAGTTTGGTCGACCCGTTGGCAACCCGATCAATGCGGTCGATTCGGCCTCAGGGGCTGGGCTGCATTTCAAGATTCCTTTTGTACAAACAGCCAATCGATTTGAAAAACGAATTCTCGAGTGGGACGGCCAGCCGAGTGAAATGACCACACGTGATAAACTCTATGTTGTGGTTGACACATTTGGACGCTGGAGAATTGCCGACCCATTACGTTATTTTCAAAGCTTGCGTGATGAACGCAGTGCCCTGTCACGACTTGATGACATTATTGGGAGTGAGACCCGAAACGTGATTGCTCGACATGATCTCATTGAGGTTGTCCGATCAGACAAGGAACGGAAACCTGAGCAGGATGCAATCCTCGCAGAGTCTGGTGGGACCATCGGTGTCCTGCCACCCATCCGAATAGGTCGACACCGATTAGAAGATGAGATTCTTGCAGCGGCGTCACCAAAGGTTGGCATTTGGGGGATTGAGCTGCTTGACGTAAAGGTCAAACGACTCAATTACAAGCAGGGTGTGATCGAGAAGATATACGACCGAATGAAGTCTGAGAGAATTCAGATTGCTGAGCGGTTTCGCTCTGAAGGTGCTGGTGAAGCTGCGAAAATTAGCGGTAAAAAGGAGCGCGATCTTTCCCAGATTGAATCTGATGCCTATCGTGAAGTTGAAGAAATTCGTGGCCGAGCCGATGCAGAAGCCTCTGAAATCTACGCAAAAGCCTACACTGCGAGCCCCATGGCGTCTGACTTCTATACCTTTGTAAAGACGCTGGATACCTATAAAACAACACTTGGCCGAGATAGTACGCTAGTACTCTCGACGGATAGCGATCTGTTCAGTCTGCTAAAAAGTATTGGGGGGAAAGACAGCCCCTCCCCGGCAGCCAAGAAGAAGTAACATATTTTTGTGTAACACGACGTGAACCTCGTCGTCATCCGGGCAGAACTACTTTTGTTTCACCGGAGGACGACACCATGTCCACAGCCAGTGAGCCTTCACACCCTGATCCTTCATCCAGTGATCCTTTATATTGGGTATTGGAGGCTGTTGAGGCGTATGAGTTACCGTTGCTGAGATATGCTCGGCGGCTACTCAACGACCTCGACTTAGCAAACGACGCTGTACAGCATGCGTTTGTCAAACTCTGCGAGCAGTCACAGGATCATCTTCAAGGCCGGGTGGCACCCTGGCTCTTTCGGGTCTGTCGCAATAAAGCAATCGACCACCTCAGGCGAGCCGGTCGTGAACAGACATTTCTTCAAGATGATGGTGAAACTGCGGCCATCCCCACACCGCTGGATACTCGAGAAGAGAGTCCAGCAACCCTCGCCGAGCGACATGATCTGACG
>JABHNP010000336.1 GCA_018694455.1 Planctomycetaceae bacterium
AACGGTCCATGAATTGCATTAAAGGGGACATAGCAGAGGAACGGCTTTTGTTTGTTGGCATCAATAAACCTCACAGCAGCATCACCGATGCTGTCAGTAAGGTAATCGGATGCACCTGAAGGAATCACGCCGTTGTCAATGAGTTCAGTTCGAGGTGTGTTCTGACGAGACTGTGATTTCTGGAGAGGAGTCCGGTTTCGGAAAATAGGATTATGCGGCCGGTTCAAGTCTGCAAGGTAATTCGAGGCACCGTTATTAAAACCAAAGAATTCATCCCAACGAGAGAACGCCATTTGTTCTTCAGCAATGCCATCATGCGTTTTACCAAAGAGCCCTGTTGTATAACCGAGCGCCTGAAGCCGATCTGAAAGAATTGGCTCTGTTGGTGGAATGCCAATATGTGCAGATTTTTCTCGTTGGTAAGGCCCAGGGTTGTCACCAAATCCGAAACGCTGTTGATAGCGGCCTGTGAGTAAGCCAGCGCGAGATGGTGCACACACGGGGCAGGTGACGTAACCATCAGTGAACTGAACGCCGTTGTTGGCAATTGAGTCAATGTGTGGCGTCGGGACGTCACCTCCTTGATATCCCACATCTCCGTAGCCTAGGTCATCAACAAAGAAGAGAATGATATTGGGTGAAGTTGCACGTGCACTACCACCACTGCAGCACAAGAGAATGGCGACAAAGAGGCTGGAGAATCGCTGTACGGAGAATCTCCGTCCATGTAGGAAAAATCTGTAAAGGTACATAGTTTGGTTCAGTTTACTGACAGAGAAACAGGGCTCGTGAAAAGCAGGATAGTTCGGTGGTCGGTACACTTCGAAATCACTCAATGGTTTTGTGGTTACTATCTACGGATGTGTCAGGAATGCGACAATACCCCGTCTCTATTTAGAGTGCTGGCTGATAGTGATAGAGTGCTGGCTGATAGTGATAGAGTGCTGAAACATATTGAGTGTACAAGACGTATGTCATTTGAATCACTTTGAATATTAAATGAACAGTATGAAACATTCAGGCTTTCCTTTTCTTGGTGCTGTTTGGTGCGGGGGCGTTGTCACGCTTACATGGGCTGGCATTTTTCTGGGTAGCAACGCGGTTTCGGCTCCACCAAATATTGTCTTCCTCTTTAGTGACGACCATGCTCTACGGACTCTGAGCGCGTATGGTAGTGGCCTGAACCAGACGCCTCAGATAGATAGGATTGCTCTTGAGGGAGCGATCTTTACACGGAGTTATTGTGCCAACTCAATCTGCTGTCCTTCTCGGGCAACGATTCTCACTGGCAAGCACAGCCATAAGAATGGTGTTCTGCAGAATGGTTCAAGGTGGGACGGTGATCAATTTGTTTTTCCTCGTGCCTTATCAGCAGCCGGATACAAGACAGCACTTTTTGGAAAATGGCATTTACGAGGATGGCCAACAGATGAATTTGATGACTGGCAGGTGCTCGAAGGCGCTGGGGGGCAGGGCCATTATTACAATCCACAGTTTCGCTGTTCGGATGGCCGGTCGTTGCAGGTCGAAGGGTATTCAGCAGATGTGATCACCGACGCATCAATTCAGTGGATGGATCGACAGTCTCAGAACGAACAGCCCTTTCTGCTGATGTGCCAGTTTAAAGCGCCGCATATTCATCGGATTCCACCACCGAGACATATGAATATGTTTGATGGAAAACAGTTGGCCGAACCAGAAACGCTTTTTGATACCTACAAGGGTCGATCGTCGTATGCGAAGAAATGCTGGATGCGGCTTTCTGGCATGGCTGAACATGTGCTCAATATTACGCCGTTGGCTGGCAACTATAGTATTGATGAACATCCTTATGAATTTCTGGCAAGAATGACAGAAGAGCAACGAGCATTGTTCCATCGAGCATATGACCCAGAGAACGAACGCTATCGACGGCTCGTGTCACAAGGAGAGTTCAAAGGAAAAGCGATTGACCGGTATAAATATCAGCGGTTCATAAAAGATTACCTCGCCTGCGTGGCTGCAATTGATGACAACGTTGGTCGAATACTGAATTGGCTTGATGAGCACGAGCTTGCCGAGAATACCCTGGTCGTCTATAGCTCCGACCAAGGATTTTTTACCGGTGAGCATGGCTGGAATGACAAGCGTTGGATGTACGAGCAAAGCTTGGCAATGCCACTCCTTATGCGATGGCCTGCCGTGATTAAGCCAGGCACCCGCATTAGTCAGATGGTCCAGAATATTGACTATGCCCCAACCTTGCTTGATGTGGCAGGGCTTGCCATTCCTGATGATGTGCAGGGGCGTTCGCTGCTGCCATTACTTCGTGATCAAGCATCACGCACGTGGCGAAAAGATATTTATTACCACTACTACATGGACAAGGCATACAATCTGCCACGATTCGAAGGTGTGCGGACTGAGCGTTACAAATTGATCAGTTACTATAAGCCGCATCAGGAATGGGAACTGTTCGACCTGGAAGAAGATCCTGATGAGCTTCAGAGTGTGTATCAGGAGCCGTCATACCGTAGCGTCAGGGAGCGTCTCAAGGTGCAGTTGGCAGAACTTCGTAGGGAATATGATGTACCCCAAAACGAAGACACCTCGATCAAGGGTGGTAGAAGATGAAGGCGTGCAATGCTCGTTGTTTTCTGGGGCACGTAGATGTTTTTGTCAGATTTTTTCTACTCGTGTGCACCTGTGAAGTCTTGTTCTGCTCTGGGTATGTCCAGGCAGATTCTACTGAAGCTAGTGCTATAACGGATTCGTTTCCTGTCGTCACCGATCCGCAGCAGCTCACCTCTCATATGGAGGAGGAGTTGCGAGGGTGTTTCAACTTTTTTTGGAATGAGTGGGTCCGCGATAAAACACTGCCAACGTATGGTCTGAACGCAGGAGACTACATAGGCATTCATCGATATGTCCCACTTGCTATCGAAAGCCAGGGGTTTTATTTTCCTGTCATTGTGCTCGGTGTGGAGCGCGGTTGGATCGATCGAGAGGCCGGCAGGCAGAGAGTCCTTGCTGCACTGGATTCGCTCAGCAAGCTGCGGCATTTCAATGGCTTTTACTATCACTTTATCGACATCAAGACTGGTGGTCCCGGGTGGCGGAGTAAAAATGTCGAGGTTTCAAACATGTCGACTGCAACCATGATTGCCGGCGCGATTGTTGCTGCCGAATATTTTGGTGGCGAAGTTCGTGATCGGGTCGAAAAGCTTTATGATCGTATTGACTGGACCTGGTTTCTTGATGAGACACAGCAGCATTTTTATATGGCCTGCCATCCAGAGAAGGTGCCGGAGGGAAAGCGTGTTGATGAACGAGGAATGTTTGGACATTGGGGAGCCTACTCAGAGCACCTTCTCATGTATGTGCTGGCTGCTGGTGCGAAGCGACCTCGTTATGCCACTGACGGCCGTCCATATGCAGCCATGCGGACACCAATTGGCTCGTATAAGAGTGAGCCGTTTGTTTACTGTAGGACAGGGTCCGCGTTCGTATATCAATGGAGTCATTGCTTTATTGATTTTCGACACATCGTGGATCAGAACGGTCGTGACTGGTTTGAGAATTCTCGCCAAGCGGCCCTCGCGGCGCGTCAGTTCGCAATAGATTCATCAACAACTGTAAAAGGTTTGGGGCCGAACTCATGGGGAATGTCTGCAAGCATGAGTCCGACTGATGGCTACTCAGGGCATTATGGATCGATGCCGGCTGATAAGAGTTTCCTGCGTATGGATGGAACAGTCGCACCGTATGGTGCTCTAGGCTTTGTCGTATTCACTCCGGAATACTCGCAGGAAGCCCTTGAGCATATGCGGACAATTCCAGGGCTTACTGGAAAGTACGGTCTTTTTGACGCATATAATTTCCAGACCAAGTCGCAGGGAGATGTGCCTTGGGTCGGGAAGTCATATCTCGCCATCGACAAGGGTATCGTCGCACTGATGTTTGAAAATCATGCAACACAGCTCATATGGAAATATCTGCATCGAAGTGTGTATATCAAACGGGGCTTGTCCCGCCTTGGTTTTTATTCCGTTCCTCGGTCAGAGGTTAGAGCGGACAGTGAGTGATCAAGAGTTTTATGCAGTTGAGTAGGCGATATAGCAAAATCCATCGCGGTAAAATCTTGTTTTCGTGTGTCGAAGATGCTCAACTGAATTGTGGTTGTGTTCAAAAGCAACATTCGTTTTAAGGGAACAATACATGTCTTATCGCTGTCTTCGGGTTTTGTGTGGGTACGCATTGTGTGCACTGCTATGCGTTTCGCGAATAGACGCTAGTCAGCCGAACGTTGTCATAATTTTTGCTGATGATCAAGGGTACGGTGATCTCAGTTGTTTTGGTTCTCAAACGATCAACACTCCAAATATCGACCGGCTTGCAGAACAGGGCCGAAAGTTCACAAACTTTATGGTGGCATCTCCAGTCTGCACGCCCTCACGAGCTGCTTTAATGACTGGTTGCTATCCCAAACGTGTAGGTCTTCATCAGCATGTCCTTTTCCCGACCTCAAAAAAGGGTTTGAATCCTACAGAACACACCATTGCAGACCACCTGAAGACATTAGGGTACGCCACTGCCTGCTTTGGGAAATGGCATCTTGGGTATCAGCCTGAAGTTTTGCCACGGGCTCATGGATTCGATACCTACTTTGGAATCCCATACTCGAATGACATGAATTATCCTGACAACAAAGGAAAACCAAAAGGCGGCGCTGACGGAATGGATGTGTTGTGGGCTGACCCCGAATCAACACTGACACAATGGAAGACGCCACTTATCGAGAATGAAGAGATTGTTGAGCTGCCTGTTGATCAACGTACAGTGACACGCCGCTACACACAGAAAGCAATTGATTTTATACAGAAAAACAAAGCCAAGCCTTTCTTCGTGTACTTGCCGCACTCCATGCCACATATTCCACTTTACGTGCCTGAGGATGTTCGAAATCCTGATCCGTTGTATGCGTATGTCAATACGATTGAGCATATCGATTCTGAAGTAGGGAGATTACTCGATACGCTTGACGAATTGAATCTCAGTGAGAATACCTATGTGCTTTACACAACTGATAACGGCCCCTGGCTTCAGTTTAAGCATCACGGTGGATCGGCTGGACCGCTTCGGGACGGGAAAGGAACAACCTTCGAAGGCGGACAGAGAGTACCGTGTGTTTTGCGTGGTCCGGGTATTCCGGCTGGCTCAGTTTCTCATGCATTAACCGGTACGATTGATGTCCTGCCGACACTTGCTGCTTTACTTGGGAGCAGTTTGCCGTCTGATCACCGTATCGATGGCGTTGATATGTCAGCGTTGTGGGAGGGTAAGGATGATGCGGCTCCACGGGAAGAATTCCTTTATTATACATCTCATGGAGTGTTGGAAGGGATTCGGAAAGGCCCTTGGAAATTGCTTGTAAAAGTACCAAGGAGAAAAGGCAAGAAGACGACGTCGCCCACACCGGAGGTGCTCCTTTTCAATCTTGAAGAGGATCTTGGTGAAAAAGAAAATCTTGCTACAGAATATCCTGAAGTCGTGTCGGACCTTCAAGAGAAAATGAAGGCTCTTGATACTGAAATCACACTCAACGGGCGGTCGCCTTGGCTCGAAGGTGTGTGACGCGTGCGTGTTTTAGGACAGATCTGGTTAGCGGTGTTGCTTTTGTTCTGGTGTCGGATTGGCACGCTTTGAGTCACCTGTGAACTCAACATCCATGGAGCCAGTTGCCACATCAATCGTGACTCTACGGCCCAGTTCTCCACCGCATGACTTCATGACTACGGGTATATCATTTTGACGTAATGCATTTTCTACCGCCGTGATATTCTGCCTACCAACAGTCATTTCATTGTGGCCAGGGAACATTGCTGCCCCGCCAGCAATTTTTGCAACCCAACAAGGGTTTTTCTTGCCTGGTAGTTTTCGAAGTTGGTGAAGGAGTTCGGTGATTGCCGTATCAGCAAATTTCCCAGGTTCATCAGTTGCTCCATGTGAATCGGGAAGAAGAACATGTGCCAGTCCAGCAACATGCAGGTTTGGGTCGCATAACGCCACGCTCACACATGAGCCGACCAGTGTTCGTAGTGTCCCCGAGCGTGCTGCGACAGCAATCTGTCCCATGCCAATAGCATCGTGAAAAGATTGCTTTTGTTTTGAGGTCACGGTTTTTTTTAAAGAAGTGTTTAACAAAATTCTATTGTTATTCTACCGCCAGGCAGGAGGGCCTACGAACGCTCCGGAGTTTTCATTGCAGGAAATGAGATTTCTGGCCTCGCGAAAACGGAACTTTCATTCTCTTCGACATTGGTATTGTATCGGTAGAGTGTTTCCTTGCGATTTCTTTTGGTATTACACCAATAAACAAGGTGCTCGTCACCATGTCTTACTTTCGTCACCAGGTCTTACTTTCGTCATCAGGTCTTACTTTCGTCATCAGGCTTTCTTTAGATACGATGTGGCTTTGACGTCGGCATTACGCATCACGCACTGAATTTCTTATACGAATGATGAGTTGATCACATTTTCGGGGGCTTTGTGGGAATATGAGATCGCCTTAGTACGTTTTTTCAGGAACGAGGCTGTCCAGACGTTACCAGATCTAAAGAGATGCTCGGGGCGTTGAAATTCCGATATTTTGATTCAAAGTCACATTGCGGCCACCTCGGGTGGCGTTATTCAGAGCTGATTTCATCTCTGAGATTGCTCGATCCCACAGCAGCAATTTCGATGCAGGTAGCTGCATCAAGAAGAAGGCATACAGAGCCGTCTCCGAGGATGCTTGCACCACCAAGGCCTTTGATATGTGCAAAATTCTCATCGAGTGATTTTACAACAATGTCCTGTCCACCGAGTAAGCCATCAACGCGAAGCCCCAGAGATTTATTCGCAGCATGCAGGATCACAACATGGTTATTGTCCTGCATACTTCCATTAGTTGGACCGGAGTCATCACTATTGCCAGTGATCGCGTGAAAATCAAAGAGATCTTCGATTGACAGAAGAGGTAGGAATTCACCACGGACGTCGCACATTTGCCTACCATTGGCTGTGACCCGCTGGTAGCCAGCTACCGAGACTATTTCTCGTACGTTTTCGATGGGTACAGCAAGAACGCCGTGGGGTAGCCGGAAGAGCATGCAGCGAGTGATGGTGAGAGTCAGTGGTAACCGAATGATGAATTTTGTTCCGACTCCACTCTTGGAGGAGACCTCAACAGTACCATTGAGTTGTCCAATTTTAGTTCTAACGATATCCATGCCAACTCCTCGGCCGGATATATCTGAGACTTCTTTCGCGGTACTGAATCCCGGTTTAAAAATGAGTTCCGCAGTCTCATCATCAGTGAGGTAGTCAGCATCGCTCTGTGGAATAATGCCTCGTGCGACAGCGGTCTGTTTCACGCGATTGATATCAATGCCTCCACCATCATCTTGCACCGTAATGAAAACATTATTGCCGCGGTGAGAGGCTGCCAATGTTACGGTTGCAATTTCGGCCTTGCCGTTTTCGGTTCGTACATGAGAGGGTTCAATGCCGTGGTCCACGCAGTTACGGATAAGATGGTTCAGCGGGTCACCGATTTCATCAATCATTCGCTTGTCGAGTTCTGTTTTCTCACCTTCAATCTTCAAGTTAACCTGTTTTTTGAGTTCCTGTGTGATATCTCGTATCGAACGTCTAAATCGATTGAAGAGTGGTCCGACTGGGACCATTCGAGTGTTGAGTACGCCTCGCTGGAGGCTGTTTGAAACACGAGTCAGTTGATCAATCGCTGTAGTGAATTCCGCAAAGCTTTGTCGGCTGCTTTCCCATTCTTGGAGCTGATTCTCAATAACCTCAATCTGGCTGTCGAGGTCTTGTAATTCGAGGTTCACTCTTTCGCCGTATTGTGCCGTCAGCCTTGCTGTGAGTTTCTTGATTGACTCAAGGAGATTCGTAGTGTGAGCGCTCAAGCCAAGTTTGTGGAAGGCTGGTGAGACATTTTCAGTAAGTTGTGCGAGGCGGGCTCGGTTGACAACCAGTTCTCCTGTAAGGTTCAAAAGAACGTCAAGGCGATCCACGTCAACGCGTACCGTTTTTGCAAGCGCTGGAGTTTTTATCGCTTCTTGCGGTTGCGGCAGTTTGTCTTTTGGTCCTGCTTGCGAGTCTCCAGATGGTTTCTTCGAAGGCTGAGCGGGTGGTGAATGTTCATTCAGGGTCACCGGTATCATCTCAGCATCGCTCTTTGAAATTTTGGTAACAGAGTATGTCGTAATACCATGTGCCTGAATCAGTTGGATGATTTCAGCCTCTGGGGCGTAAGACTTCAGGATGAGCATAAGTTCGGCTTGGCTATCGATGGTCTTGAAGCCAGTTTGTGGTGGCTGGCTTTTTACAAGTTCACCGAGCGATGCTATTTTTTCAGATATGGTGCTGGCTGCTTCTTGTGCCGCTGAAGAAGTCTCACCCAAAGGAATTTCGATCCGCCAGAACATCTCTTGAGGCTCATCTGAAGAATGCGTGGCTGCTGTTGCCTGTTCGAGGTCTTGATTGGGCGGCGTTAATGGATTGGTCTGCGACGAATGTGCAGTTTCTTGATCCTGCGGGCTAGATGCTTCTGGCTCACTTGAAGCCGCAGGGTTGTGGTCGAGTGACCGAACTTGGTTTAGGAGTTCTCCTGCAGCCTCTAGCGGTTCACCTTCTTGTAGGTGTTGGTTGCTTTCGCGAAGAAAATCAATACAGCGAAGTACGACATCTATCGTGGACGTGTTGATTTTCTGTTTGCCTGAACGAAGTCTCTCGAAGTGTGTCTCAAGGTGATGGGTCAGTGAAGTTATTCGGTCAAGACCAAGAAGGGCAGAAGAACCCTTGATGGAATGAATAAGTCGGAATGCCTCGTTTAAGTCGTCAGGAGTTGGTGATTGATGTTCTAGCTGAAGAAATATTTCCACGAGGCTATCAAGCTGTTCATTTGTTTCATCGAGATAAAGACGTAAATAGTCATTCATCTCGTTAGCGGGAAGGTCGTCGGGGAAGGAGTGATTGCTCATAATTGAAGCTTGGTGTGATCGGTGTTCTGCGGCACGATGTTCAGTAGGGTTTTTGATACAGGAAAATTGTTTTTTTATTGAGTTCACCAAGGAGGTCATAGATGCCGTCTGCTGGTCCAACGACAAGAAAGCCGCCTGGTGCTAATGCATGAATGAGGTTTTGTACGGCAACTTCTTTTGACTTTTTGTCAAAATAGATGAAGACATTACGTATGAAAATACAGTCGAATGGCTCATTAGGCATTGGGTCAAGGAGGTTGTGTCGCTTGAATTCACACATGTCGATGAGGCGAGATCGGATAGACCAGCCGGCATCGTTTTGTAGTTGTGCGAAGTAACGGGAGCGACGCTCGTCTGTAGTCTGATGGAGAGAACGGTTGGGGAAGACTCCCTTGCGTGCAGCAGAAATCATGGTTTCGCTGATGTCGCTACCCAAGAGTGATATTTTCCAGCCTGCGAATTGGTGACGAGATTCATCGACACAGATAGCGAGGGTGTAAAGTTCTTCACCGGAACTGCATGCGGCTGACCAGATTCGCAAAGATTTGTCGCGTTTTTTTTCAGATGCCTCGGTCCGTATAGTCGGTAAGAAAGAATCAATGAACCAGTCGAAGTGTCCGCCAGTCCGAAAGAAATGTGTCTCGTTCGTTGTGACTGCATCAATAAAGTGCTCTAGCTCACCCTCGAGTTTTTTTTGTGTAAGGAAGTTGTAATATTCTTCGAATGATTCAATGTCGAGTTCACGAAGTCGACGGCGAATTCTGTTGGATAGAAGAGTGATCTTCCCATCAGCCAGGCGTATTCCCGTTTCTCCGTAAATAAATGTACGGAACCGATCGAATTCGCCTGATGTCAGTTTCGTTAAATCCATGTTTATTAATCTGGCTCTATTGTAGTTACAGATTCCGGTCGCCTGGAAGCACCAGTCCATAAAATTCGTGCATCTGCTGTGGGTGCATCTGCCCTGGGTGCATTTGACTGCATGCAGGAACGCTCGAATTCACTGTCTAAGTATAAATGATAAGTGCTGAGTTGAGGTGCTGCTTACTGTGAGGTTCGTAGGGCCGTTGGGGACGCAGCTTCCGTTTCGATTCGTGGTGTTTTGCCTTGCCGCGTAGTTTCTATGATTCTTTTTCGAACTGGATACTCGCTTGATGTACTTGGTCAAGGTTAGAAGGTTCGAGGAGTTGATCAGCATCAAGTAAGACAAAAAGTTCTTCCTCGACTCGAGTGAATCCTTCAATGAAACGACGGCCTGTTCCATTGACAGAGTCGGGAGCCGGTTGGATGTTGTCAGCGGGTACTCTCATAACGCGAAGGACAGAATCGACTGTGCAGCCAATGGTACGAGTGCCGACATTTACTACAATGGTTCTCGTTTCTTCATCGTAAGGCTTGCGATTGAGACTGAAAAGTGATCGGAGATTAATGATTGGAATAATCATGCCGCGGAGGTTGCTCACCCCGTCGACGTAAGCAGGCACCTCAGGGATTTTTGCGACACGAGAAGGCATCACGATTTCCTGTATCGATTCAATACGGAAAATGTAGTTCTGGTTAGCAAGACGGAATCCCACAAATTGAGGTGATGTGGAATTTGGTTGACTGTTTTGATGAATGGAATGCGGAGTTTTCGGTTGTGGTGAAGGTGTGATATTCATGTGCCGTCTTTAGCGTATGAAAGCCTTTGGAGACCCTTGCATGGCTTTGGTTTCGTTAATCAGGATATAGTCGGAAATTGGTTTGCGAGCAAATTTGTGATGCGAAAAAGCAGTTCTGTAGGGTTCTGTCCGTTATAGTCGTTGTGAACGGACTCGAAGAGTTTGCTTTCTAGTAGTTTTCTTGGGCGTTTCTTGAACACAGGGCGGATGTAAATAGTTGTTGTTCTATAGTTTGAACTGGTAGGCGAGTTGGTGAAAGAAAAAAGTCCTTTACGCGTTCTTGTAGTCGATGATTCGGCTCTCTACCGGCAGATGCTCGTGCGGGCCTTTGCGGCTCTTGACGGTGTTGAGGTTGTTGATGTTGCCGTTGATGGTATTGAAGCGCTTGA
>JABHNP010000338.1 GCA_018694455.1 Planctomycetaceae bacterium
AATTAAAAAGATGTGGTAGTTCTGGTCGGCATATTTAATTGCTTCAAGGTGAACCTTTGTGACGAGCGGGCATGTTGCATCAATCGCTCGAAGTTTTCGTTCCGCAGCTACTCGTCGCACCTCGGGGGCAACGCCATGTGCGGAGAATAAAAGAGTTGCCTTTTCTGGAACTTCTTCAACAGTATCAACGAAAACAGCACCCTCTTTTACAAAGCGGTCAACGACATGTTTATTGTGTACGATTTCATGAAACACATAGATTGGCGTGCCGAAAAGTCGAATTGCTGTCTCAAGAGTTTCTATCGCCATGTTGACTCCGGCACAGAATCCTCGAGGACCGGCAAGCAGAATCTTCATTTGTTTCCTGTCGTTGTATGCTAGTGAGTTGGCGTCTGTGACGATTTAGCATAAGAGCCTAGAACATATCTTAGCATGACCGGGGAATTCTGCTGAGTGTGTACCCGGAATTCTTAAGCAGTCCGTGCTTGTCGCAGGCTTCTTGCCCCCCCTGCCCGTTCCCAGTTTTTTAATGCACAGTACTTTTTGATGCTCATTAAAGATGTGTTGAAGGGCGTAGTGAAGCCAAGAGAAGGACTCGCGATGTTGCCCTTCCTCCGTCGGGCGTAGGTGCTGCCTATCTTGAGTCGCTATCAGTTTTTCCGTTCATAGGCTTTGGTCAGTCAATTGTTTAAAAAAATGCTTCTTTTTTGTCCGATTTGTATGCAAGTACGAGTCTTGAGGTTCGAGTGACTTGGTCGGCTCCTGCTGGATAGTGGGGAGATTTCATTCAACCTATGGTTTGTTAGCTGCGTTCTCCGATATCACTTTTCTGTAGTCTTTTGCGGGAGAAGTATGTCCGGATTCACAATCAATCAGCGTGCACGTTCTTACATCGTACGGCAAAGGCTGTTTATTAAGTTCGTTGTAACCCCCGTGGTTTTCTACGTGTGCTGGAGCGGTTCGACACTCGCTGTTGATCTCGGACCAGATGAAATAGATGGACTTGGGTGGCGTAGTCTTAGCAGCCTTGCTGTAGCTGGTTTAGCAGCTTCTTTTGCGGTCACGTTTGTTCAACAGAAACATTAATTGTTGAGGATTCAGTCCTTAACGATGCACTGGTAATTTTTTACGGTGTGTTTCTGGGCCAGAGGATGAGATTCCTTCTTTATGTTGTAGAATAAAGATTCGTGCCCGTGATTGTCCCATGGATACCCTCAAACGATGTCGGCTGTGAACGCTGAATTACCTCAGGTGGCTCAACGAGACCCAGCAGCATGGCAGTTAGCTCGGCTGCCAGCTGATCTGGAACTTTCATCGGCGGAGATGTTTTGTCGGCAAGTAGCTGCTGCTCACTACGAGAATTTTACGGTTGCCACTCGTCTTGTTCCTTCAGACCTTCGGCAAGACCTTGCAAATGTTTATACTTTTGCGAGGTGGAGTGACGATCTAGCAGATGAATCAGAAGGTGATGCCACAGTTGCATTGAGTGAATGGGCTTGTGGCCTTGATGCGTGTTTTGCAGGTACGCCCACGCATCCTGTCTTTGTGGCACTTTCCGAGACTGTACGTCGACACAGTTTGTCGTTAAATCCGTTTGCTGATTTGATCGATGCATTCATTCAGGACCAGACGGTAACTCGGTATGAGTCTCGAGACCAGTTGCTTGAATATTGCCGCCGGTCTGCTGATCCGGTGGGCCGCATTGTGTTGGGCTTGGCGCATTGCAAAGGAGACGAAGAGATAAGGCTTTCAGATTCAATCTGCACGGGACTACAACTAGTGAATTTTTGGCAAGATGTCCGGCGAGATTACCTCGGTGGACGTATCTATATTCCAGCAGAGGACATGCGGCGGCATGGCGTGACCGAAGATATGTTGAACGCGTCGTCAGCAAGCCAGGAATTTATATCGCTCCTTACAGACGAAGTCGAATGGGCCGAACAGTGGTTCGGTAACGGCCAGTCACTCGTAAAAACGGCACCGTCCGTGCTGAGGCCAGCCATTCAGTTATTTCTTGAGGGAGGGAGAGGTGTGGCGCAGGCAATTCGGCGAGCAGGATTCGATACACTTACGAAACGTCCGGTTTTAAAGAAGAGGGCTAAGATGAATCTCGCTTTCAGAGCGGCAGTGCATATGGTAGCGATTCGAGTACGCCATGTTTTCCAAGGGACGTAGTCATGATTGTTTCTCAGCGTGCCGACGCGGAAGTGTGTCGATTAATTCTTAAGAAAAGTGGTTCAAGCTTCGCTTTGCCGTTACGGTTTCTGACGCCAGAGAAGCGCCGGGGGTCAGACGCGCTTTATGCGTTTTGTCGCCTTGCGGACGACATTGTTGATGGTGATGACCGGGTGTCAGAAAAGACACGAGTGCTGCTTGAATTTGAGGTCATGCTGAAAGATGCTCTTCACGGCAAACTTGTTCATGAACCAGTGCTCCGTTCAGTAGCAGCGACAGCAATGCGGTATTCCATACCACATGAGCATCTCTTCCATATTATTGAAGGAGTCCGGTGTGATCTTACGCAATCGAGATATGAGACCACAGATGACCTCATTCAATATTGCCGGCTGGTAGCGTCTGCAGTGGGACTGGCTGCCGTGCCCATCTGGGGTCTTCGGCCGGGTGTATCTTCTGAGGAATGGACTCCTTCCGCGGATGCCTGTGGACTCGCCTTTCAATGGACAAACATTCTTAGGGATATTGTGGAAGATCGAGAACGAGGACGGGTGTATCTTCCGGCAGAGTCATTTCATGCATCGGGATGCGACGTACAAGATTTGGTAGCAGGGCGTATCGGTTCATGCTTCGATAATCTTGCAGCGATGGAGGTGTCTCGTGCAAGGTCCTGGTTCTCTGAGGCAATACATTTGGATTCGATGCTGTCAGTCGATGGGAAGCGTGTTTTCAGGGCTATGTTTGGTGTGTATCGAGAGCTTTTGCGGTCAATTGAGGATAACGGCGCGTCAATTTTCTTTCAGCGGGTTCGGACGCCAAAGTGGCGCCTACCATTTATTGGTGTCTATAGCGTTTTTATGGGGCTCCGATGACTAAGGAAATTGAAAATCAAAAAAGTCAGAACCTTGCTGATGAACAGCAGCGGGTTGTTATTGTTGGAGGTGGACTTGCTGGACTCTCGGCGGCAAGTGCGCTAGTAGGCAGAGGGTTCAAGATTGACCTTATAGAGTCAAGACGTCAGTGCGGTGGCCGGGCAGCTTCTTTCGAAGACTCCGAAGATGGCAGTCTGGTTGATGCGTGCCAGCACGTCGCAATGGGCTGTTGTACAAACTTTCTTGATCTGTGCGAACAGACGGGGTTAGGACATTATCTCAGGCGAGATCGAACGCTTTGGTTCATTGGTCCTGATGGTAGTCGCTCGGCGTGTACGCCAGCAGGGTGGGTCCCTGCCCCGTTACATTTGTTGCCTTTATTGTTCGGTATGAATCACTTTTCATTTCTGGAGAAAGCTGCTCTCTCATGGGGCATGTTTCGGCTCGCGGTTCGACGAAAAACCTGCAATAGTGGCAGTGAAGTCACGGCTGCACAGTGGCTTCGCCCGCGACAACCAGAGCGGGTTATTCAGCTTTTTTGGCAGCCCGTTATTGAAAGCGCACTCGGTGAATCGATGGATTTCGTCGGCATCTCAGCTGTTCGGAAAGTTGTCGTTGATGGATTTCTGGCGCATCCAAAAGCAGCAAATCTTTTGGTGCCGACTAAGCCACTCGGCAAGATCTTTGGTGAGAAATTAGTGGCGTGGCTGCATGGCCACGGGGTGACTGTTCATTCCGGTCGGGCCGTGACGGCTATTCAGTATGACACGTCAGGAAAAGCTGCAGGTGTCTTCTGTGGGCAGGACGTGGTGCCAGCTGATGCGGTTGTTCTTGCAGTGCCATGGCGGGCAGCCAAGCGTCTTGTGCCAGAGCTCGTGGCTCCTGTTGATGAGTCATTTGTCGGTTCTCCGATTACGGCGGTGCATTTGTGGTTTGATAAAAAAATATTTGATCTACCACATGCTGTTCTAGTTGGACGTGTCTCTCAATGGGTATTTCAAGGAGAAGAAGAGGATGGTTTCCGTGGTAAGAAAGATCGCCGGGCCCAGTCCAAGGATCTCGAGCATCACTGTCAGGTTGTTATTAGTGCTTCTCGAGGTATTTGCGATGGCGATCGGAGTAAGCTTTTGGAAATAGTGATCAAT
>JABHNP010000339.1 GCA_018694455.1 Planctomycetaceae bacterium
CACATGCAGTGGTGGAAGGGTGATCGAACTGATGAACACCTCGACATTCTTGGATTTCTGGAGTACTGCGCGAGACTCGGACTCGACGGTGCCGAGCTGACCTCGTACTTCTTTCCTTCACCGCTACAAGTCACGTACACCAATCAGGTGAAACGCCGCGCTCATTTGCTCGGGATTGATATCACGGGCGGGGCAATGGGTAATACCTTTGTGCATCCTCCGAACAGTGATCTTGGTCGGAAAGAAATGGAATACTTTCAATTCTGGATCAATCACTTTGCCGACCTGGGAGCCCCAGTCGTTCGTATTTTCGCCGGCCGCGGAAAGCTCCAAGCCGGAACAGAGGACCAAGTCATGGCCAATGTGATCGCAAATCTTGAGCAGGCCGTAACGTACGCCGAGAAGCATGGTGTGATGTTGGGACTTGAGAATCATGACATCATGAAGAACATCGATAATCTGTTGCACGTGATCAGTGCGATCGATTCACCATGGCTTGGTGTTACGTGGGACTCAGCAAATCTAATGACTACACCGAATCCCTATGCCGAACTCGCTAGGATCGCCCCACATGCAGTGACTGCGCAGCTGAAGGTGATGACTCAGGTAAACGGCAAACCAACACCAGCCGATTTTACTCGGATGCTGGAACTCCTCCACGATGCAAAGTATCGGGGTTATGTCGTTTTGGAATATGAAGAAAAGGAAGAGCCATACGACGCCATTCCCAGCTTTGTCAAACAAGTCCGTAAGACACTTTCTGATATGAACTGATCAAAAAAGAGGAAAACTTCGAATGAAACAAGAGTATGGCCTAAAATATGTCAGCCGCCGCACATTCACCCACAACGGTGTCGCTGCAATGCTTGCAGCTGGCACGGCTCCTGCATTTGTCACTCATGCACGAGCTGATGAGCCAAATAAAAAACTTGGTATGGCTGTTGTTGGTCTCGGCGGTTATGCAACACGATCAATCGGGCCCGAAATCGCTGCGTGTCAACATGTTCGGCTAGCGGGTGTCGTTACCGGCGATGCCGAGAAAGGGAAATCCTGGGCGAAAGAACACGTATTCGAGCAAGATGCAATCTATTCCTATAGCAACTTTGACAAGATTGTCAGTGACGATCGAATTGATTTCGTTCACATCGCTCTTCCCAACTCAATGCACGCGGAATTTGCCATCCGCGCGGCACAAGCTGGCAAGCATGTGATGGTGGAAAAGCCAATGGCGATCTCCAGCCAGCAATGCGAAAATATGATTGCTGCCGCGAAGCAGGCCGGTGTGCTGCTGGGTGTGAACTACCGGCTGCACTGGGAACCGCATCATGTGACGGCAACCGAACGACTCTCTAGTGGCGTTATTGGTGATCTAACAAACGGGAACTATGAATTCTCGTGGGGTTACGCCCGTGCGCTTACCGGTCCGAATAAGGACAAAGTGAAGAAGTGGTTGCTCGACCCAAAGATGGCGGGCGGAGGCGCCTTGTTCGACACCGGTGTCTATCCCATTCAGGCAGCTTGCTATCTCACAGGTCGTGAGCCTGTTGCTGTGCGCGGATTCCCGGCAACTCGTCATTCGGAACTTTTTCCGAAAGGCATTGAGGAAACGATGAGCTATGAGTTGCTATTCGACGACGGCTTTCAAGCCCTCTGCCGAGCTAGTTACAGCCAGTCGTTTCACCAATGCACGACGCTGGGGCCAAAAGGATCGGTCGAGATTCTTCCCGGACAAAAAGGAAGCGTCTTCGGCCAGTCCGGGACAGGCAACCCAAATCCAAAGCGACTATTTGTGAACAAGAAGGAAATTGAACTCAAGCAGACCCTTCAGCAAGCCGTGTTGCTCGATGCCTTCGCCGTGGCGATCAAGCAGGGTAACAAGACGTTTCGGACGCCGGGAGAAATGGGCCTTCGGGATATCCGTATCGTGGAAAGAGTTTATGAGTCAGCAGCGAAAGGCGGACTCAAGGTCAGCGTTTGAACGGCTTCAACTCATGTGCGGCTCAGGTTGATGGCGACGAAAGCAAAAGTGCGATGTACGTCGTTGCTGTTCAATGCATTCAAATGAACAGGTTGAAAATGAAAACAAGACTTACATTAATCTCATCGGATTCATGGCTTGCAGCATTGACGACGTCAGATTGAGCGGTTGATATGGTGATTGAATGAACGGATTTGTTGCTCCATGAACAATGATAAAACAGTGCATAGTAGAAAGCTCATTTCTCGCTGTTGTATTGGCTTGCCACGTGTTGCAAAGCCAATCATAAGAAATGTAGCGAAACGACATCTACTACGGTAACACGAAAAGTGTCTAGGATGCCCGCAAAGAACGAGCAATCTGTTTCGAGGATTGGGGATAGAAAGCATGAAAATAACAAGTAGGTTATCTGTCAGCCTCGTTCTGTCCATCGGCTTGACTGTCATCAACAGCGTGCAGGTTGCTGCCGTTGCTACTGAGTTTTCAATCAAGCAGGAGCCGGCTGGCGATGTTGCCATTTACATCGATGACCAACTGTTCACTCGGTACGTAACGTCGGACACAGTTACTAACAAGTGTTACTTCTGGCCAATCATTGGTCCGGGAGGCATCAAAATGACACGCGCCTATCCCATGGAGGATATCGAGGGTGAGAAGCAAGATCATCCGCATCATCGGTCAGTCTGTTTTGGGCTTCACAGTGCCAATGGGTTCAATACATGGCACGAAGTTCTAACTTTTACAAAAAACGGCAAGGTTGATCCCCACAAGGCAGCACATCTGGGGCAACAGGTTCACACCAAGGTCAGCAAAGCCGAGGCATCAGGAAACTCGGCAACGCTTGTGGTTGAGAGTGAAAACGTCTCACCGAAAGGTGAAGCCTATATGCGGCAGACACGTACGATGGATTTTCACGTTGCTGATAACGGGTCGCGTGTTATGGATATAGAGATTGTGCTGAAAGGCATTCAAGACAAGATCACGATTCACGATATGAAAGATTCAGGCCTCACCGTTCGTGTCGCTCACAGTATGAGTGTCGACGCGGGCAAAGGTGGTCGTATTATCAACAGCAATGGAGATGCCGACGAAGATGCCTGGGGCAAGCGGGTGTCCTGGGTCGATTTCAATGGCCCCGTCGAAGGCGAAATAATGGGTGTGGCAATGTTGAATCATCCCGATAGCTTTCGCTATCCAACTCCTTGGCATGTACGAAGCTACGGATTATTTACAGCGAACCCGTTTGCGTTGGAAAAAGTCGCAGGTGAGAAAGATTCTGGGGACGTGGATCTTGCCAAGGATCAGTCAATCACGCTTCGGCACCGAATCATCTTTCATGAGGGCGACGAAAAGATGGCAAAGATCGCTGAGGCGTGGCAGGCGTATGCGCAATAAGAGTACATTGGACTGATTACGATTTCTTCCTATCACGGGGTATTGCAGGCATGGGACGAACAACACGACGACGGTTTTTCCAGACAAGCGCACTTGTAAGCGGAGCATTTTATATCGGAGGGACAAAAGCCTCCGGTGATGTGATCGGTGCCAACGAACGCGTCCGCATTGCTGTCATTGGCCTCAATGGCCGAGGCAAGGCACATTTAGCGGGGTTTGGAAAACTGAAAAATGTTGAAATTGCCTCAGTGGTCGACCCGGATGAAAACGTGTTGAATCGATGTTTGGGCAAAGTGCAAAGCAAAGACAATGGAAAAAACTGCCAAGGGCACAAAGACATTCGCAAGGTTTTGGAAGATAAGAGTATTGATGCTATATCGATTGCTACTCCCAACCATTGGCATTCGTTGATGACCATATGGGGGGCTCAAGCCGGCAAGCATGTGTATGTCGAAAAACCAATGAGCCACGACATCACTGAAGGTCGTGTCGCCGTTGAGGCTCAGAAGAAGTATGGCGTGGTCGTGCAGCACGGCACCCAGCGTCGCAGCGACTCGGGAATCGCAGGGCTCCATGCAGCCCTTAAAAGCGGCAAGCTTCCACGGCTCAAAATCGCGTACGGTTACTGCTGCAAGCCACGTGACGGTATCGGATTCAAGACACCCGGTAATCCACCGTCGAATCTTGACTGGAATCTGTGGAAAGGCCCGGCCGTAATTGACCAATATCATGACAACTTGGTTCACTATAACTGGCACTGGTTCTGGGGAAGCGGGAACGGTGATCTGAACAATCAGGGAACGCACCAGTTGGATGTTGCCGCCTGGGCCATTGATGATGACCAAGTGCATCCGACTCGCGCGATGGCTATCGGTGGGCGATTCAATTGGGATGATCAAGGCCAAACGCCTAACACGATGTTTGCGGTAGCAGAATATCCGAATGGCCAGTCGGTGATGTTCAATGTCCGTAACGTCAACCACAAGGGTTATAAGCGTCAGGTGTACAACGAATACTACCTGGAAGACGGCAGCAAGATTACTGGCGAAGGCACGTACACCATTCACCGCCCCGGTAAGGCTCCGGAAACGTTGAAGTTAGATGAAGGCAAGGTTACGTCTGGTGGAAACTGGGGTGCATTTATTGCGGCTGTTCGTGCTGGCGATCCGAGCATGGCGAATGGAACAGCGATGGAGGCGCATCGTGGTTGTGTGGTCGGTCACTTGATGAATAACTCATATCGCCTTGGCTCGCAGTTGCCCTTCAACGCAAAGGCTGGCAGGTTCGGTGACAATAAGGATGCTTCAAAACACTTTCTCGAACTGCATGAGGTCACCTCCGGTGGTGCTGGTGTTCCTGAGGACAAGGCCAGCTACACGGTTGGTCCTTGGCTTACCTTTGACCCTCAAACCGAACGATTCACTGGTGAGAAGGCTGACGCCGCTAATGCCTTACTGAAGGATCCAAACAATAAAGGGTTTGAAGTTCCTGATGCAAAGAACGTTTAATTGAGGTGACTTTGGATTCTGCAACTTCACTCGACGCATGAATAGAAATGCATGAATAAATCTACCGGTTCTCAGATGCCACAGGTTGGAGCGTTGGCAGCCCGTCAACTCGATGACCATGACTCGCATCATCCAGGCATGCTTTTTGCAGAGGGTCTTGTGCTGGATGTGCAGCAGGGATATGAACTGCAAAACGCTGTTGCAGAGTTGCGGTACCAACGAGGCGAGCAATTGATTGGATATAAAGTTGGCTGTACTTCGTCGGCGATTCAGGAGCAACTCAAGATTACGCATCGTGTGCGAGGATTGCTTTTTGATACAGAGCAGCATGAGTCGGGAGTGACCTTATCCCTTCAGAGTTTTGCTAATCTGGCAATCGAGGGTGAGCTTGCAATAGAACTGTCTCGTGAGCCAAGAGAAGAAGACTTCACTGGCCATTTACTACCGCCATGCATCTCTCGAGTATTCCCAGCCATCGAGTTGCATAACCATGTGATGCGGGGGCAGCAGGCATCGGCAGGTGAACTGATTGCAAATAATGCCATTCACGCGGGTTTCGTTTCTGGAGACGGCAGCCTGTCATCGAATCATTTTACGGCAACGATGTTTGATGAAGCTCGGCTTGAAATTTTTCGAGACAATCAATTGCTTGGTCAGTGTGAAGGTCAGCTCTTGCTTGAGACGATTTACTCATCACTCAAATGGTTGTGGCACGAATTGTTGCAGAGCAATGACCGACTTCGCGCAGGACAGATTATTCTCACGGGGTCAATTCCAAACCTATTTCCAGTGACAGGTGCGTGTTGTCTCCGAGTTGAGTCCATGCCCTTTGGTGAGGTTGCAGCTGAGGTGAAAGACCGAAGGTAAGCCAAATGAGTGTGTCATGCTATTCTTCATGAAGACATGGAAAGTAGCGTTTCTAGGTGTTTTGCATTGGAGACGCTCGCTTTTCATTCTTTGTTGTATCTGCTTTGGAGTAACTCGATATGAATCAGTTTTTGAAGTTGAGGAAAAGTGTTTCAGCACTTTTTCTTTTGTGTGTGCTTCTCGTGCAGACAAATATTAGAGGTGCTGAATCGTTCGAGTTGCAGGATGGTGACCGGGTTGTTTTTCTTGGTGATGCCTTGATTGAACAGGAGCAATATGCCGGCTGGATTGAAGTGATGATGACAACGGCGTTTCCTGAACGAGATGTCACGTTTCGTAATCTTGGCTGGAGTGCGGATACGCCGAGTGGCAAATCACGATTCGGTTTGAGTCTCTTGCCAGCCGGCCGTGAGCCTGCTGATGAGGGGTGGAAGCAGCTTGTGAAACAACTGAAGTTTACACAGCCTACCGTTATTGTCTTCGGGTACGGAATGGCAAGCGCGCTTGATAGTGGCATGGAAGGCGTTGCTGCATTCACGCAAGACTATCAACGACTCGTTGACACGGCAAAACAAATGCAACCAGATTTGCGTTGTGTGCTTCTCTCGCCGCTTGGCCGTCGGGCTGACCAGTCCAGAACAATACAGACCGATGCATCAGTGCTCACCGCGTATAGGAAAGCAGTCAATCAGGTCGCTGATAACAATGATGGTGTGTTTGTAGATTTGTCAGATGTTGCGATCGATGATGGCCTGCGCAAGGACCCAATCCATCTTAATGATGCGGGGTATCGGGAAGCTGCTATCGCGATAGGGCAGGCACTTGGCTTCGATGACAAATGGATCAGTAATGCCCATGTCGAAGCATTACGAAGTACGATTCTGAAAAAGAATGTCTGGTGGTTTCACCGGTCTCGCCCAGCGAACATGGCGTATGTTTTTGGATTTCGAAAACGAGAACAAGGGCAGAATGCGGTTGAGATTCCACAATACGATCAACTGATTGTTGAGGAGGAGCAGGCCATTGCATTGCTGCGAAAGTTGGACGGCACGTCTGTGCAATCAAATCCAGCTAGAACTGATTCTCAGTACGCCACCTTCACGAAACAGGCAACTCCACAGTTTACTGTTGGTGAAAATCTGGAAGTAAGCCTGTGGGCTGAGAACCCACAGCTGAATAAACCAATTCAGATGAATTTCGATGCAGGAGGAAGGCTCTGGGTGGCGAGCAGCGAAGCGTATCCCATGATTGAAGTTGGGCAAGCAGCTCCGGATAAGATTCTGATCTTGGAAGACACCAATGCTGATGGGAAAGCAGATACATCAACAGTGTTTGCTGATGGCTTACTTATTCCGACAGGAGTCGAGCCAGGGCATGGGGGCTGCTATGTGGCGCAAAGTACGGACCTGTTGTTTTTAAAAGATACAAATGGCGATGGGAAAGCAGACCTTAAACAGCGAGTACTCAGTGGTTTTGGAACGGAAGACACCCACCACAATCTTCACACACTTCGCTGGGGGCCTGACGGTCGGTTGTATATGAATCAATCGATCTATACGCGAACCGATACAGAGACACCACGAGGGGTTGTTCGTTTAAAAGCTGGTGGTGGCTTTCGCTACAATACGAGCACGATGCGGATGGAGGTTGTATTCCGGGGTCTTGTAAATTCGTGGGGACACCAGTTTGATGACTTTGGGCAATCATTCCTAACTGATGGTGCTGGCTTTAGTGGAATTGCCTATTCGTTTCCGGGCGCGGCATTTAAGCCGACACCAGGCGCGAAACGGGTGTTGGGGCTGATTAGTCCAGGAAGTTACCCCAAGTTTGCCTCAGCTGAGATTATTGCTGGAAACTCTTTTCCGCCGGAGTGGCAGGGCTCGGTGATTACCTGTGACTTTCGAGCAAACCGTGTCACCAGGTTTAGCCTCGAAGAGCAGGGGGCTGGTTTTGTCACAACCCAAGAAGATGATTTGCTACGCACAGCAAGTAGCACGTTCCGACCAATTGATGTGAAGCAGGGGCCTGATGGTGCTCTTTATATTGCTGACTGGTCAAACCCGATTATCAATCATGGCGAGGTCGACTTTCGTGATGAACGTCGCGACCGATGGCATGGTCGTATCTGGCGAGTAGCCTGGAAGGGTGGAGTACCAAAGGAAAAAGAAGACCTTACAAAAGTTGCCTCAAAGGCTCTACTGGATCGGCTTATTTCCAATGATCGCTATACGCGTGACCAAGCACGGCGTGTCCTCTTGGAGCGAGATGATCTTTCAGAAAAACAGGTGCACGAGTGGACAAAAGCATCCTCTGATGAATACCAGAAACTGCAGGGTGTCTGGCTTCAGCAGGGACTCGATATTATCGATTTCCAAGATGTGAGGGCGCTGGTCTCGGCAGATGATCCAAAAGTCAGATCGGCAGCAATGCGCATTGTGAGCGATCTGGTCGATCCGGCGACGGACAGTTCGCAGCCAGTTGATGCAACTGCTGCACTCGAGATCTACCGACAAGCGGTTATGGATGAACATCCACGTGTTCGGCTTGAGGCCATTCGTGGTTTGGGGAAGCTGAAGACAGCCGAAGCTGCATCGGTTGCACTGATATCACTCAACTTGCCGCGAGACAGATTTCTTGACTTTGCCCTTGCTACCACGATGGACGAACTTGCTGATGTGTTTATGGTTGCACTTGACCAGGGGCATTGGAAGCCAGATTCGCCAGCTCGTGAGAAACAATTAGAGTTTGCACTTACGAGTATCGATTCAAGACTCGCCGCATCATATCTCTCAAAACGTCTTGCAAACGAATCAATACCAGCAAATGGTGCTGGGCCGTGGATTGAGTTAATAGCGCAGGCAGGTGGAAAGACAGAATTGACAAAGTTGTTCAAGCAAGTCGTGAGGAAAGATTTTGAAGGAAGTGTGATGGTTCGCGCGATCAATGCACTTGCGACTGCTCAGCGTGTGCGGAAGCAAAAGCCAGCAGGCGATTTAAATCAGATACGTGCCTTGCTTGAGCTGAAAGATCCAGCGGTCAAGCTTGCTGCTATGAGGCTCATTGGTGTGTGGCAAATGAAAAAATGTATAAGCCTGTTGGCAGAACTGGCTACAGAAGAAGCGGAAGCTTCTATCCAAAGTGCGGCAATGCAGTCATTGCAGGAGATTGGACAGCCAAGTGTTCCGGCACTGGCACGACTCGTGCGTTCTAAAAATACAGGCGTCCGAAGGCAAGCAGTCATTTGCTTGGCAGCATTGAATCCACAAGGTGCTGCAAAGCCTTTTTATCAGTCACTTGCTGAGATTCAGAACGAACAGGAATTGCTTGATTTTTGGCGACAGGTTCTGGTGAAGAAAAATACTGGAAAGGTTTTGGCGAAACACATACCAAGCACTGGGATCACCGAGATGGCCGCACTCGCAGGCCTTACTGCTGCTCGTGATGCAGGCCGCAATGAGCCAGAATTGATCGCTGTAATTTCACCGTATGCCAACGTCACAAAGAAGGCTCAGGAGTTGACGCCTGACCGTGTTGCTGAACTTATTGACTTGGTTGAGCACGACGGGCAGCCTGCACGCGGTGAAGCTGTATACAGCAGGGAAGATATGCAATGTATGACGTGCCATGCAATTGGCGGTGTTGGTGGGAAAGTTGGTCCGGACATGACAAGTCTGGGCGCGAGCGCACCAATCGACTACCTGATCGAATCAATTTATAAGCCAAATGCAAAAATTAAAGAAAACTATCACTCGGTGAATATCCTGACAGTTGACGGGCTGGTTCTCACCGGCATTATTGTCGGGAGTGACAATAATGAAGTCATTCTCCGAGATGCACGAAACAAACTTGTCCGAATCCCAAAAGATGACATCGAGTTTCAGAAGCCTGGGAAGTCATTGATGCCAGAAGGTCTTGTTGATCGATTAACTCAACAAGAACAGGTCGATTTAATCAAGTTCCTGACGCAGCTTGGCAGGCCTGGTAACTACGACGCCAGTAAAGGAGGCGTGGCGCGTGTTTACGAAGTGTTCACAGGCACGCAGCGTGCAGATGACGGCAATATTCAAGCGATCATGTCGGAAACACAAGCGGATCAGTGGGTGCCATTCCTCTCGAGAGTAAATGGTTCTGTCGCCGGTGTTCAGCTTGCTAGGAAAGCAAAAGTAGATAGAGCAAAAGAGTCTGTCGATGTGTATCTGAAGACGGATATAGAAGTAGCGACAGGTGGTGGTGTCACGTTGAGTGCCAACGGTGCTGACGCAGCGGACCTCTGGGTTGATTCGATGCCCATTGAAGGAGATACAAACTTTACAACAGAACTCGCCGCTGGAAAACATACTGTTGTCATTCGGCTTGATGGAAAAAAACTCCCTGCAAGCTTTCGGTTTGTGTCACGTGATGTCACGTTTCTGACAGATGTTGAGGGCACCATACCCAGCACCTTGTAGTCAGGTTTTCGTAGTCGGCTTTCCTAGTCAGCTTTCCTAGGCCGAGTAGTTTTCATTCCACTTTTACGAATGTTGATGA
>JABHNP010000340.1 GCA_018694455.1 Planctomycetaceae bacterium
ATGGATGCAACTGGAAAACCAAATGCCGCACCAGCCAATGTCTGGTGGTTTCCGGCCACAAGGCGTAATGACGCAAGGATACCGAGTTGTGCTGTAATCTGCTCGGACTCATCTCTCCAATGATGAATCGCTGGTTGTCGCTTTTTCAACAATGCTTTTATAAATTTCTGGCATTGATTCTGCCGTGCAAAACTTGGCCAGAGTTCACCTTCTGGAGATCGTCCACGCAGGCTAGCGTCGTAGCCGAAACTCCCAATGGACAAGACAACATCAGCATCTACAATCGCACGGGCTAAATGGAGTGGTTCACCAGTTTCATCAGCGGATAGATACGCGGTATCACTATCATTTAGCCGATTAAAAAGTGTTGTAGATATATTTTGGATTTCAGTATCGGGTACTTCATCTGGAAATGAAGTTGTATCAGATTCAATAGTTGGTCGTGCGATGATACGCTGGACATCATCAGAACTCACACCACCAGATTGCAAGATTTCAACGATTACAGAATAAATGCTATCTGCAAGAAGCGTGCCGCCGGGTAGATCTCCTGCTTGAGCGATGATCACTCGATCTCCTGGAACAACATGTTCAGACAGCGGCGGGCCAGCAATAGGTAGGAGAAGAGCATCCCTGATAACATCAACAGCAGCATTGGCATCAACGCCTTCTGGCCCCCGTATTTCTGTAATGGCATTAGAAGAAACGGAATCGATAACAAGCGGATCGTCGCTACCGTAGTTCAAATCAACTTTCAAAATAGACTCGATATTGAGAAGTAGTTCAGTAATTCTGTAGAGGAAACATCAGGCGAAACGTCAGTTAATTGTAGGTCATCACTTTGTCGTGGGAACAAAAGTGGCGCCGAGGTGCTACTATCGTAAGAATTTTATTGGCTAAGAGAAATAATAGATGTTTAAGGGAACAGGAGACAATTTCTTGTTTTTAGGCCCAATCGTTATTTTGGATAAAACTTACGGTTGGTTTGAAATGGTCTATCGTTGTATTCGGTGTAAACGTTACTGAGTGACTTACTTGCGGTACCGCTTATCTTTCTCTGTTCTAACGTCGATACCTAAAAGCGACGTTAGGCAATTGTCACAGGCCAGAGTTACTGTTGCACGTGATGGGGAAAGAAAAATTTTCTTAGAGTTTTTGCACGACATTTCAAGAGATATGGAGCTGTATCGATGAGCATCTTGCACCACCTACTATCAAAGACGGTACAACTTTATCTGCTACCAGTAGGTTTATTCCTCATTTTCACGGTGGCCGCTACTCTACAGATACATGCTGCTGAAGTCGTCATGAATACTGATACGATAACTTTTGATACTCCAGGGATTTCTGGCTCGGCATGTGATTGTGGAGTAAATAGTCAGCCTCCATGGCATGGAAGTGTTGGAGGTAGGTGCTGTAATCGTCCTTGTTGTCCGCCACCGACTCTGTTTCACGCCGATCCATGCGCACAGTTGCGAGCGAAAGATGAGGCAAAGGCCCACTGTGTGAAATTGCCTCCAGCCTTTCCACGATTAAATGGATGGCGGCATACGGGGCGAATGCCATCGCCCAAGCCAATTGTAATGCCTCGATGCCACCATTGCGGAGCGCCAATACCGATTGGCATGTAAGTCGTTGGTAAGAAAACATTTTTGTTTTTCTACCCAAAGATGAGTGGAACAAGCATTGTCACAGCTACTACTTCCGCAATATCAAGTAGTATTTCTGCGCGTACATCGACGAATGTTTTATCCAAAGGTCTCTGACGCAGATTCAAATTGAACTGCAGCTGCCAGAATACCCTCGCGACCACCCGCCTGTGTTGATTGCCTTTTCTGATTCGAAAAATCTGGTCAACAAAATCTGACCACGACGAGTCTTAAACTAAGGGCTGGACTTGGAGGCAGCGAGTAGGATGCCCTCCATTATTCAGCTAATTGATCAAGTTCATGCAATTTGAATCGCACGCTCAAAATGTAGGGCTGGTCTCCCTTCGACCAATGACCATAGGTCGTAACAACGAACGTGTCATCCGGGAGAATTTCGACTCCAGGATAAGTCGTGTCGTATCCTTTTTTATTGTCTTTCAGCCGTACGAAATACTGTCCGTCGCCACCAGTTTCAAGGTCGTCCCAAGTCCCAACCCAACCGACCCAATCCCCTTCGAATGGTCGACTTTTTCGCTTTTCTGTGGGAGAGTTGCAACGAAAACTGATAAATAGACGACCGTCGGTTCCATACTTCCCCGTATGCCGATCTCCCGCCAGTGCCAACGGCAGTTCGCGTGGTTCAGACCACGTCTTTCCTTCATCCTCAGAGAAAATAATGTGAGAATTTTTACGCCGTGCATTTTCACGAAGGAGCACTGCTAACTTTTTTCCATCAGGCGAGCGAATACAACCCGGTTCGCAGAGATGGATATCGGAGGACCGATAAACGGATTCTGGAAATGACCAGGTCAGGCCACCGTCAGTCGAAGATGTTTTATATAGATCAAAGGTCCGCATTTTATTTTTTGCTGGTATTTTCGCAAAGAATCTTCCATCGTCGTGAAACATCGCCATGTAGTGCCCAGAGCCTGTGCTGAGTTCTTCAACGAAACCCATGACAACGATCCCGCCCCAATCTCCGACGGGCTTGAGTTCTCCCCAGCTTTCCCCATCGTCCTCTGTGACCGCTAATTTAGCTGGATGCAACCCAGACCACATGATGATCCGTTTCTTTCCGTCAGCATCAACGACTCGGTGGAGCGTTGGAACCTCTTTCGATGTCGACCAACTTGCAGGAGTCGGTAGCCGGTCACTCCAAGTCAGACCTCCATCATTACTCCGCTTATAGACAATTGACCCTCGTCCGTGACCTTTCGGGTAAACGCAGAGCATCGTCTTGCCATCTTCCAAAAGACAAGTCGTCGGATGCCCAAGATATTGCCCCGGCTTGTGATCCACGACTACCTGACGATAGGCCTGATCATCGAGATCAATTAGCTTTGGATAACCGTTGCCTGATTCTTGAGCAATACCCACCGAACTGAAAAGAAAAAACAAGAGAAGAGCAATACGCATCGAAGCTCCGAAGTCACCTAATTGATTTGTTTAACTGCGACAATGATTTTAAAAACGGTTATACATGATGTTGATATCGGTGTCTGAAATTAAAAATCAAATTCCTTAATTGCAGTAAGGGTACGAAGACATGATTAAAGTTTGGGGAATGACCAAGCTGTTGGTGCCAGCATCATAAAACCAAGACTTGCAGCAAGAGTAGCTGCGATAGCAGTTGCGGGCCCATCAATTGATCAGGCAAATGCAACACACAAACATAAGCCTGTTTAAAATTGTCGATTGGGGCTGCAATGTGCTTTTTCCTCAGCTTCCTCAATAGCTGAAAGTATGCCGGCAACGATTGCCACCATCATTGCAGATGTTGCTGTATTCAAAATAAATGCACTCATGACACCAGAAACTAGTGCTACTGCAAGCGTTATTCGAATTGGACACTCACCAACGAGTTGTAGTGAGAGCGCGGCAAAGGCAAGACGACGATCAAGGCGGTGAATCTGTATAGCTTCTGGTAAAATGCAGGAGCCATCGAAAAAAACCAGTGGCTGAAAAGAAAAACCAGCGCCTGAAAAAATGGCCGGAAAACTTCATTTGCAGGCGCAACACCAGTTGCAGCCACGAGCATCGCGGATACTGGCAATGGTAATGCCTCAGTAATCCACAAAGCCACTACACTTACCAAAATTCAGGCGAGTGCAGTGGCTTCGTATGATAGTAAAGAACATGCTGCCGTGACGGGGCTGGATCGCACCGTGTTATTGAACAGCTGCTTGAGCAGCTGCCAGTCGAGCAACAGGTACCCGATACGGTGAGCAACTCACATAATCGAGACCAAGTTCATGGCAGAAGTGGACAGAATGCGGGTCACCGCCATGTTCACCACAGATACCAAGTTTAATCTTTGGACGACCTTCACGACCTTTTTTAACAGCAATCTTCATCAATTGGCCAACACCAGTGATATCAATCGATGCAAAGGGGTTTGCTTTGAGAATTCCCTCGTCAGTGTACTTGTTAAGAAATGAACCCATGTCATCTCGGCTCATACCAAGAGTTGTTTGAGTAAGGTCATTTGTTCCGAACGAAAAGAATTCAGCCGTCTCAGCTATTTCATCGGCTGTGAGTGCTCCACGTGGGATTTCAATCATGGTACCAACAAGATACTTGATCTTCTGTCCTGTTTCTTTCTGCACTTGTGCCGCTGCTTCATGGATGACAGCTACTTGATTGTCCAGCTCTTTCTTGAACCCGACTAATGGCACCATGATCTCTGGGCGTACTTGAATCCCTGATTTCTGCACTTTGCAAGCTGCTTCAAATATTGCTCGAGCCTGCATGGCTGAGATTTCTGGGTAGCTGATCCCAAGGCGACAGCCACGATGTCCAAGCATAGGGTTAAACTCATGTAAGGACGCAACCCGCTTCGCAACAACTTCGGGACTTATCTTGAGTTTTTTAGCCAAATCTTCTTGTGATTTCTTATCGTGTGGCACGAACTCATGAAGAGGTGGATCCAACAGTCGAATTGTTGCAGGACGTCCTTCAAGTGCCTTAAAAATGCCTTCAAAGTCTTCTCTTTGGAATGGCAGAAGTTTCTTCAATGCCGTACGACGGACATCTTCACTTTCAGCCAGAATCATTTCCCTCATGGCATCAATACGATCACCTTCGAAGAACATATGTTCGGTTCGAGTGAGGCCAATCCCCTCTGCACCAAAAGCGATTGCCTGACGAACTTGTTCCGGGGTATCGGCATTGGTTCGTAAGCCAAGTTTTCGATGCTTGTCTGCGAGCTTCATGATGAAGTCATAATATTGAAAGACTTTTGACTGCTTCGGCTTCATTGTCTTGCTGACCAGAACTTGTTTGAGTTCACTGTCCGCAGTTTCTATATTGCCTGCAAACACCTCGCCGTTGCTTCCATTAATTGAAACGGCATCACCTTCTTTAAGTGTCTTGCCAGCACACGTGAGTGTTCCCTTGCCGTAATCAATGACGATTTCTCCGGCACCAGCCACACAAACCTTACCCATTTGTCGAGCAACTAAGGCCGCATGGCTTGAAACGCCACCTCGGCTTGTCAGAATTCCTTCTGCGGCAATCATACCGCGAAGATCTTCAGGACTTGTTTCAACGCGTGCAAGAACAACACGTTCTCCAGCTTCAGCTAACTCCTCTGCTTTTGCTGCAGTAAAGACGAGTTGACCAGCTGCAGCACCAGGGCCTGCAGGAAGTCCTGTAGTCAGTAGACGTCCTTCCTTCTTTGCTGCAGCATATGCCTTAAGGTCAAAAATTGGTGCAAGGAGTTGAGACAATGCATCAGGATCAGCTGACTTTAAAGCATGTATCGGCTTCATGAGCTTTTGCTTCACCATGTCATGTGCAATTTTTACGTAAGCAAGAGCTGTTCGCTTGCCGTTGCGTGTCTGAAGCATGTACAGCTTTTTCTTCTCAATGGTGAATTCAAAGTCCTGAACATCACCAAACTTTTTCTCAAGTCTTTCGCGAACCTTTACAAGCTGCTTGTACGTATCACTGAAGACATGGTCTTTGGCCATAGCCGTCATTGGAAGCGGAGTACGGACACCGGCAACGACATCTTCGCCCTGTGCATTCACAAGATATTCACCATAAAAAATATTTTCACCGGTTGCGGGGTCACGGGTGAAGGCAACACCTGTTGCGCAGTCATCACCCATATTCCCGAACACCATTGTTTGCACGTTAACCGCAGTGCCCCACTCATCTGGAATTTTGTATTTTCGTCGATAGATAATGGCTCGCTCATTCATCCAACTACCGAATACAGATCCAATGGCACCAATAAGTTGTTTGAAAGGATCTTGCGGGAAGTTTTTCCCGGTTCGATCTTTTATGAGACGAAAATATCGCTTGATGAGTTCTCGGAGTGCTTCCTCTGAAAGATCAGTATCGTTTTCAATGCCAAGTTGATGTTTCAGCCCATCCATAACTTCATCGAAAGGCTCATCTTCATTTTCATGACGCTTTTGCACACCCATGACAACATCACCATACATCTGGATGAATCGTCGATATGAGTCATAAGCAAAACGTGGATTGCCGGTTGCTTCGGCAAGGCCAAGAACAGTTTCGTCATTAAGCCCCAGATTTAGAATGGTGTCCATCATGCCAGGCATGCTGTCGCGTGCACCAGAGCGAACGCTTAAAAGCAATGCATTTGAAGGGTCACCAAATTTTTTCTTTGTCTCTTTTTCAATTGCTTTCAGGTTGCGAAGAATCTGGTCTTCAAGACCGGCAGGAAACTTTTTCTCATTTGCGTAGTAGTCAATACACGTCTGTGTTGTGATGGTAAATCCTGGGGGCACTGGCAGCCCAATTTTTACCATCTGAGCCAGGTTCGCACCTTTGCCGCCAAGGAGATCTCGCATGGTTCCATCGCCATCACACTTTGACTTGCCAAAGTAGTAAATCATCCGACCAGCTTTCGTGGCTTTTACAGCTTTGCGAGCTACCTTCTTCTTAGCAGTTTTTTTCTTAGCAAACTTCTTGGCCATCAGGGTGTGGAACCTTTCATGGTGAGGGATAGAGTGAGCCGAGCTTTGACTCAAATCGCATGTTTTCAATCAACCGAAAGAAAATCTACGATCAGAGCCTAGAGGCGTCAATGAGTCACTCTTTACAGACATATACGCATATCAGGCTATGTTTTTAGCAGTTTTCTAGTGACGGAACTAGATGCAGGATAGACTCAAGCAACGGGAGGGAAAATAAGGCAGATTGACATCGTTAAAGCCTTTTTTTGCCAAGTGTAATGCTTTGATTCAAAAAAAGTGTATCGAAGGATGTGCTCAGGGAGGAACGCCCCGTGATCTCTATAAATAAGTCGTGAAATATGGAGTCATTTTGGTCCATAGCAAATGCGAGGAGTTTTTTTCGCATCAAGAGTATGCGTCGTTTTTGTTGCATTTAGAGCAATAACGTGCTAATTATTTATGAAAAGTAATCCCGCTGATCGATCCACCTCAGGATCCGCACTCTCTCTTTGCTCGGAAGTGGCGACGCAGGTATTCCCAACACACTCTCCGGAGTTCAATGAAAGAAACCTTTGCTTATGTGGACGCCGGTACGAGGGTTTATCCTCACAGACAGTGCCGAACGGTTTATGGTTGCTCTGTGCCAGCGTAAATTAAGAAAAAATAGCTTCACACTTTGTTGTTGCATCAGCCTTCTGCTAGGTAACTGTTTCAGTACTGTGGCAATATGTCTCGCAGTACAGCCCGATACGCTGACATTTAATCATGACATACGACCGATTTTGTCGCGGCACTGCTTTGCATGCCATGGGCCCGATAGCGAAGATCGACAGGCTGGCTTACGACTTGATAGTAGCGAGGAGGCACTTCAAGAACTTGATAGTGGTATGCGGGCGATTATTCCTGGAAACCCAGGAGAGAGTGAATTAATTACCCGTATCTTTGAAAAAGACCCCGATGTCATCATGCCACCACCAGAAAGTAATCATGTACTGACACATGATCAAAAAAAGATTCTCAGTGACTGGGTAGCCAAGGGAGCAGAATACCAGCCGCATTGGGCTTACGTTCCTCCAGAAAGTCACCAGATTCCAAAAAGTGATGATGATCAATGGTGCTTTCATTGGATTGATTCTTTCATCAAAGCACGATTAGATAAAAAAGGAATTTCTCCAACGACTGATGCTGACCCAATCACTTTGGTTCGTCGACTGACGTTTGATCTCACCGGTCTGCCGCCGACACCAGCAGAAATTGATGCGTATCTTTCAAATGATGCATCTGATCGATATGAGCAGCTTGTTGAAAAACTTCTAGTTTCTCCTCGACATGCAGAGCGTCTTGCGAGCTGGTGGCTTGATCTTGTTCGGTACGCAGACACGGTTGGATATCACGGTGATCAGACACACAGTGCATCACCCTATCGCGACTGGGTGATAGCAGCGTTCCAAAAGAATCTACATTTTAATCGATTTACTGAAATGCAAATTGCTGGCGATTTTGTCGATAAAAACCCTGGCGAACACCCAGAGGACCGCCTTCTTGCAGGTGCCTATAACCGTCTATTACAGACGACACATGAAGGTGGGTTGCAGGTAAAAGAATATCGAACGATCTATCAGGCTGACAGGATACGCAACTTTTCAGCAGTATGGCTTGGAGCTACGGTCGGCTGTGCACAGTGCCACGACCATAAATACGATCCATATACCAGTCGAGATTTCTACGCCCTTGGAGCTTTTTTTGCTGACATTGATGATGAGACGCATATGGGCGTTGGGGGTCGTGGAGGTGGAACGAACACACTTCCTACTACTCGTGACCCCGAACAGGCTGTGGTTGGTCCCTTTGATAGGGAGTTGGCCACTACGCTTGATGCAGCAATTCAACAGGCACGTGTAAGCCTCCCTCCACTTCCGCAGCAGGAGCAGTTGGCGGCAGACGACAACTCGAGGAATGGAACTGATAAAGATCAAAGTGGAGAACAGCCGTCGGTCCAAAATAAGACAAAGCATCCTGACGATGTCGAACCACCAGAAATTATTGAGGCAAGGAAGTATCTGAAGGCGCTTGAGCAAGAGAGGGGTTCTCTTGAGCGAAAGCTCATGATTACCCAACAACTTAAGACACCACGTGTTGTTCGAGTGTTGCATCGTGGAAACTGGATGGATGAATCTGGAGAGGTTGTGGAGCCTGCTGTACCAAGCTTTCTCGGATCAGTTGAAGCGAGTGAGCGTGCAACGCGAGCGGATCTTGCCCACTGGTTAGTTGCACCGGTCGTCGAGGACGGTGTTGGAGAATTTACAGCGCGGGTGATTGCCAACAGGATATGGTCAATTTTTTTTGGTGCTGGCCTCTGTCGATCAGTAAATGATTTTGGTGGCCAGGGTGAACCACCAGACTACCCTAAGCTTCTTGATCAGCTTGCTCTCGAGTTTTTTGAAAATAACTGGGATGTTCGGCATCTTATTCGATGCATTGTAATGAGTCACGCATATCGAATGTCATCTGATGTTTCTCTTGAAATTTTAAAGAGTGATCCTGAGAACAGGCTGTTGGCACGTCAAGGACGGTGGCGTTATCACGCTGAAGGCGTTCGAGATGCAGTTTTGCTAGCGAGTGGTCTCCTCGTTGAGGGGCTAGGTGGACCGAGTATTCATCCATATCAGCCGGCAGGGTATTACCAGCATTTGAATTTTCCCATACGTACCTACAGCCAAGATGTGAATGAACAGCAGTGGAGACGAGGTCTGTATGTTCATTGGCAACGGATGTTCCTTCATCCGCAGCTACTTGCTTTCGATGCTCCCTCAAGAGAAGAGTGTACTGCCGCACGCATGCGATCAAACACCCCTAAGGCAGCACTTGTTTTGCTGAATGATCCGACATTCGTCGAGGCGGCAAGGAATCTTGCTGAACGTGTTATGACCGAGGTTGATGAGGATCAGGAGCGCCTTACTTTGTTGTGGCGGCTAGCCGTTTCACGAAAACCTGATTCTGATGAACAAGAAATTCTTACCAATCTTTTACATCGCCGCAGGCAGGAATATAAGGACAAGCCAAAGCTAGCAGAAGAACTGCTTTCTATTGGTATTTCATCGACCGATGCCACGCTGGATCTCATTGAACGAGCAGCATGGACAGCAACAGCACGAGTAGTGCTCAATCTTCGTGAGGCAATTGGTCGGTACTAGTTAAAAGGTAGGATAAAAAAGGTAGGATTTTCCATCGAGAATTTTCCCATAAGTAAAGAGTCGCGAAAGCAGGATACCTTTCATGCAGTTTCAATCAGATATTCATCGTCGGACATTCCTTGCTCGAAGTGGCTTGAATATCGGTGCGGCGGCACTAACGAGCCTTCTTGCAAGTGATGCGGTTGCAGCACCGGGTGGTCTACAGCAGCAGTCAGGCGTTGGGAAGATGGAAGTACTACATCACCCGCCGCGTGCAAAAGCAGTGATTTTTCTTTGCTTGGCAGGTGGCCCTAGTCACTTAGAAACATTTGACCATAAACCTGTTCTGTCAGAACAAGACGGAAAGGAGATGCCAGAAAGCATTACAGCTGGTCAGCCAATCGCACAGCTTCAAGGAAAAAAACTTTTATGTCTCGGGCCGCGTAAGCCCTTTCGGCGTTTCGGTGAGTGTGGTACCAAGATAAGCGAACATTTTACTCGATTAGGAAGCCTTGCCGATCGCTTTACGATCATTCGAAGCATGGTCACAGAGCAGATTAATCATGACCCCGCCCATACCTTTATGAATTGTGGAACGGCTCTTTCAGGTCGACCGAGCATGGGTGCCTGGGTGACCTATGGTTTAGGAAGTGAAGCAGATGATCTTCCTGGGTTCGTTGTGATGACAAGCAAATTGGGACGCAATCCTCAACCTATTGCGGCTCGGCAGTGGCATTCTGGTTTTTTACCAGGGCAATTTCAGGGTGTTGAATTTTCGATGAGTGGATCACCGGTGCATTATGTGCAAAATCCGGCTGGTGTATCTGATGTACACCAGGGCGATGTGATTCAAACAGTTGCAGCTCTTGAGCAACATCGGCTGACAAAAATACATGATCCTGATGTTGCAACACGTATCCGACAATACGAACTAGCATTTCGAATGCAGACGAGTGTCCCGCAGCTTGCGGATCTTTCTGGAGAGACGCCAGAAACGCTTGCTCTTTACGGAGCAGAGCCCGGTAAGGCAACAGTAGGAACCAATTGCCTCATGGCACGGAGGCTCGTTGAGCGAGGGGTCCGTTTCGTCCATCTCTATCACAGCGATTGGGATCATCACGGTGGAATTGATCGCTTTATGGGAGAAATTTGCCCGCCAACAGATCAAGCTGCCGCTGCACTTTTGACCGACCTTGATCGTCGTGGGCTGTTGAACGAAACCTTGGTAATCATTGGAGGTGAATTTGGTAGGACGCCAATGGGCCAAGGAAAAGAAAAGCAGATCGGGCGAGATCACCATATAAAAGGTTTTAGTACCATACTGGCCGGAGGAGGTATTCGGGGTGGTGTGACCTACGGGGCCACAGATGACTTTGGATATCACGCTGTTGAAAACATTGTCCATGTCCGGGATTTACATGCGACGATGTTGCACCTTTTAGGCATTGATCACAACCGTTTTTCGGTTGAGTATCAAGGTCTGGATACAAAACTGACAGGTGTAGAACCAGCCGCACCTGTTTATGATCTATTTTCGTGAACAGATCTTTGCAGTATTCAGGATCGATACCCTAGACGTTTTTTCCTCGGGCTGTTTGGAAATCTTTTTGGCTAGGTGGTGGCAGCATTTCATGTCATCTCAATAAAGAGCAAATTCATTCGAGGTACTTTTTTCGTGAAAAACAAGGCATGTAAATAGAACATCATGCCTGAGGATATTAAAAACAGACTACGAGCAAATTGCCAAAAAGAATATTTTGACAAACATCGTAGTGAAGAAAAATGTAACTCGAGAATACGTGAGGCAGTGATCTCTTGAAAATATTAAGGTGTACCGGATTGGAGCGGTGTTTTCTTTCGAGAGCCGTGAAGCATAAGGCCGATCCACGTATATCGAACAAACAGTTGATATGTGATGAGTAAAATAAATGTGGTACCAAAACAGATGACACAGAGCTTTACGAAGACAGGTAGTCTCCACGTCTGAATTAAACACGCCAGAGCTATTACCAAAGGTATATGCATCAAGTACAGCCAGTACGAAGAATCAGAAATGTATCGAATGGCTCTACTTTCAGTCGAACACCATGATCGAAAGGCACCGATCAATCCAAAGCACGTGAGCCATGCAAAGAGAATCTGTGGGATGGCAGTAAGTGCAGGGTTGCCCATAGTGACAAGAGCAGTCGGGAAACAAAGGGCAGCTCCAAGAAAGTGGCACGGCCACCACTGGCCAAGGTTGGTTGCGTTCTTTCCTGAAACAAACATCGACATGCCAAATCCAAAAAAAATAGCGTAATACACAATGAGATGAGGCTGAGGAAGGATACCCAGGCTGGTGTCTGGACCAAAGTGCATTCGAGGTGTCATGGTGCCCATGAGAAGCTGTGGAAAAAGTGTGATTGGAACCATCCACCAGATAGAAGCGTTGAGCTGAAAAGGCCATTGTTTTTCAACGGATATTCCAAGGCCGTGAAAGAGGGACTCAGCGCAGACAAATAACGGAATAAGCCAACATAAAAACCATAGAAACCAGAGGTGATCAAACACTCGTGAAAGGATCAGATGACGAGGTTTGAGATTTCCAAAGATACCTTGATCTCGTGGTTCTTTTTTATCGGTATTTCTAAAAGTAGTTTGAAATCGGTCCGATTTGAGCCAGCCGGCGTATCCGGAACGAATGTTTTCAAGAGTCTTCTTAAATTGAGATTGTTGAAGAGTACGAGTATCTTTTTTTCCAGCATCGACGATGTTTTCTTTTTGAGCCGATGAGTCCTGGTGAGAAGGGGCTCCAGCCTCACGAAGAAGCTTTCGTACACGTTCCCGGCCCAATTCAACCCGTTTCTTGTCGAGCTCCGGTACTCTAAGCCAAGAAGCGATACCCTGAGTCATCTCCCAGTCCGCATTTGTTGAATCAATCGCTGTATCATCATCATCTCCTCGAACACTGATATCGATGCCGCGATCCAGTAAGAGCCTGACAACACCCACGCGACCAAGGAAGGCGGCACCATGCAGTGCTGTACGATTACCATCATCTCGTTGTTGAACGTTCGCACCTCGATTCAAAAGAAGTTCAGCCACTTTGGTTTTACCAAAGAGTGCAGCAATGTGGAGCGGTGGCATTTTGAACTCTGGATCAGGAGCGTTGATATCAACCTGCTTTTTCTTTTTGTCAAGAAATGACTTCACCGTCAAAAAGTCACTGCTGCGAATGGCATCGTAGAGATTGTCTGGTTTTTTCTTGGTTTCATTCGTCTGTTTTTTCGTTGCAATCCTCTTACCATAATTCGTAGCCCAACGACCGACATAGCTATCGAGTGGAACAATGGTGATGGTACCGAGAAGACATGGCAGAAGAATACGCACGCTTCGCTGTCGAAGCATGGTTTGTACGCCTCGCTTCTGCCAAAGCATTGCGGTGAAAAATCCACTCACAAGAAAGAACAACGGCATTCTGAAACCATGAATAGCAAGAAAGAGAATCCATACCCATCCCGCTGTTTGTGTGTCACGAATCACAGATAACCCAGGCATAAACGGCATTAATCCATGGAGCACTATGCCAAGAAGCATTGCGACGGCCCGAAGAGCATCGAGGTCGTGTCTGCGGGCAATTTTTTTCGAAGAAGTAGGTTCAGGCATGCGTCTTTTCAAATGGTGACATGCTAGTGTCTGCACGGCATTGGTTTGTCGAGTCTACCGATCGGACGAAAAACAAGAAATCGTGAGAGGTACCAAGGATGTGGCTTTAAGAGTTCAGCATCTCCCGGCGCACCTTTCTTTTTGAAAAAAATATCTTCAGGATTTTTCGACCGCTTGTATTTTACAAAAAGGTTTTCCCGCTTCCGAGAAGAGGTGATTCTTCGAAGTTCAAACCAGGTAAGAAGGTCTTTCGTCTTCACGTATTGTTGAAGTTGCCGATCATTCGATCCGAGAATTTCAACAAGATCATCCTGGTATCCAAAAAATTTCAGCCGAGGCATGAACAGATGATTGTTTCCAGTTCCTTCTGTTCTTATGTTTGAGAACATCGAAAATGCTGTTGTGGTCTTGAGGCTGAGGTACGGACAGAATCCATTGAAGACAACAAAAACTGGGAATATCCAGAGGATTCGTAATGGGCGAATCATAGGTTCCGGTGCACTTCGCCAGCCAGCCTTAACGAGCATCGGTGCGTATGTGGCTGTCAGCCACAAAGCGAATAGAAGCCATGCATAAAACCCAATTGCATTGGCAGTAAAAAAACTGCCACCAGTTTGATATGCACGAATCTGCAAAAAGCAGGCAAGTCCAAAGATAAATACGGCAGTTAACTTTGCGGCAAGAACACCGAACCTAGGTATTCGTTGCCAGATCTGAAATGGATTGTCGTGAGATGAAAAAAGAAAAACGGCATACAGCGCGTAGAGCAGGTGGGAAAAGCTATAGATGCCTCCATGTGGGTGAAGTGCAAGAAACCAGTGAAATAGAAGCCCGAAAATTACAGTGGCAACCCGTGTTGTACGCCACCAGAGGCCAATTGGAATGGCAAGCTCAATAAGAAGCGTCCCGATGATGGTCGGCCACTGCGTCCACTCACTTGATGGGATGATGGGCACTGATGCAGCAAGCTCTTTGTGCATGGACACAGCACAACTGACCGCAGGGTTGAGAAAGTCCCAATTCAACTTATGCAGCACAGTGAAGAGATACATGATGATCAAGGAACCCATTATGACAGGACGCATCTGTTCATAAATTGCCGCACGGAGTTCGACACACGATAGACGTTTTTTCCAATTGCATGCACCGACGGCAAGAATCGTACCTATCATGGAGGCATGTATGAGCATTTCAAAAAAGATGTGATTTGGCACAAAGGGAAGTCTTTGGAACCAGAAGGTGAGACTGGAGAGAAGAAAAACACAGAGAACAGGAATAGATCGTGGAAAAAACAGAAGAAGTAAGGTTGTGGCCAGAAGTAGCTGTCCGGTGATCATGCTTATCCACCACGGAAAGGAGAGCATGTGAATAAAACTGGCTGTAGCAATTCCGATACTAATGCAGCCAAAGGATGCATCGAGTGAATGTACAAAAGAGCATGTAGTGAATTGGTTGGCAGTGTCTTCACTCACAGTAGTCACCAAGCGTATAGTCTAGCGTGAATAGAAAGTGAAAAATACGATTGGTACAGTGATTGAGTCTGATTTCAGACAGAAGTGGCGGTAGAAAATAGGAATATTCATGAGTGCCGTTGTTCATCTCTAACTGCCAGTTGTATGTGAGCAAAACCATGGGTAGATAATGACGTCACTGTTCCAATAACAAATCGAATTATGGTGCACGTTGTGCTTCTAGTAACTCAACGTCAGTAAAGTAGGCCCCACCATCAGATTCATTTGGGTTCAAGAACCGCGTGATGAGTTCAGTTTTTCCAGCCGGCAGATCTACAGTGAAATGTACGTGTGATGACCCGTCGTATATATTCGCCTCGTGGGTTTTACCAGCAACTGTGAGAGAAGCTCGCTCTGCAATCAGAGGTTTATTTGCTTCTTTTGGAAGTTGCCGCAAGGTGATCCGGTATTTTCCATTTTGTTGAACCATGATGTGCCATGGTCCTGTTACGGGGACTCTGCGATTGATTGAATTGAAATTCCATGGCGGATTTCCAAATGGTAAATACCAGTCCTGCGAGCAAAGAGTAGTTGGGTTGTCTAGAGGGTTGCCGATATCAATAGCAACGGGTTCCATGCGTGGTGATACAGATTTCCAGAATGCTTCATAAAGACTACGAAGTTCAGTAATAACTTCTGGATGATCTTCAGCGATATTATTTTGTTGGGAGTGGTCAGTACGGAGATCATAAAGCTCAATGCCATTGATAAGTCGCCATGGACCTTTACAGACACATGATGTGTCCCATGGCTCTTCAGGATGTGAAAAGCCTGCACCACCATGGAGTTGCGCTATGTAGTGGTGCCGATGTGCCGGTAGTTTTTCATCACGAATGTTTGCTGCGAATGAAGTTCCGTCGGGGCAATGATCTTGAGGAAGTTGTATCTCACATAGATCAAGGAGAGTTGGTAGAAGATCAAGATGAGCCGTCAATCCATGAAAGTCTTTTCCTTCTTTTATTCCGCCTGCAGGCCAATGAAGAAAACAAGGGACTCGATGGCCACCCTCATACACAGTCGACTTTTTCCCCCTCATGTGTGCGTTAAAACCACGGAAACTTCCCGCGGGTAGTTCACCCTTAGGAACACCGTTGGAGGTGCCATTATCTGTCATGAAAACAAGAATTGTATTCTCCGCAAGGCCCAACTCTTCGAGGTGTTTTCGGAATAGTCCTAAGTTGTGATCAATATTGGCGATCATGCCATAAAAATTTGCACCACTCCCCCAGAGAACAGAATCTCGGTATGGTTCACTCCACTCTGGATTGACTCGGTAAGGCCCATGTGGGGCATTCGTAGCGAGATATAAAAAGAAAGGTTCTTTTTGATGGCGTTCAACAAATTTTTTGGCTTCTTCAAACCAGATATCTGTGCAATATCCAGTAAATTTTTCAAAGACACCATTTCTTTCGTAGGTATCGTCAAAATAATCATTTCCGTAGTAGTCTGAAGCTTGGCCAACACCTCCACAGCGATGCCAGAGAACTTCTTGAAATCCACGGTCTTGTGGGCGGTGCGGTGCGTTATCTCCAAGATGCCATTTCCCAATCATGCCAGTGGCATACCCAGCATCTGAAAAAATATTTGCCATTGTTTGCTCATCACGATGGAGCATCGTACGGCCGCTGCTCGTTCGGTAAGCCCCGGTGCGAGCAGGATAGCGACCAGTCATCAGTGCGGCACGAGTTGGCGTGCAGTAGGGACTCACATGAAAGTTTGTGAGTCGAAGAGATTTCTTATGCAAGCGGTCAATGCAAGGAGTTTTTATGATTGGATTGCCATGACACGCTATGTCACCGTATCCCTGGTCATCGGTCATGATTACAATGACATTTGGCTGAGCGATTTGTGCGACTGCTTGAATTGGCCCTATAGCACACACCAAAGCAAGCAGTAGGCAACATCGAATTTTCATAATAGACGTTCCTGTGCAGTAGAAACCGGTCTTCACTGTAAGCATGTCGTTTGCTCGTATGGGCTTATACAGAACAGTGTCAAAATGAGTGTGACATGCTATTTTTCTGAATCGACATCATTGCTTTAAGAAGATAGCCCACGCTTCTTGTTGGTTGCTACTTTAATGATATTCGCCGAACCAACGATCTTTAAGATCATCAAGTATTCCTGTTTCCCGCATTTGCAGAATTGCATTGTTGAGCGGTTCACGAAGTGTACTCCCTTGTGGGAGTGCAAGGGCGAAGTCAAAAGAATTAAAGATACCAGGAATTAGTCGAAGATCATTGGGCTTGGAAGTATGTAAAGCAAGCATAAGTGTGTGTGACTCAGAGACGAGTGCATCGCACTCATCACTTGAAACAGCCGTCATCATCGTTTCAATGTTTGGGTACAGGACAGGGCTGCCTCCGTACTCTTTCACGGCATCAATAACGACCCCGCCTTCTTGGCAAGCCACTGTTTTGCCAAAGAGGTCACGAGGGCTACGCACGGTACCGGTGACCTGATCAACAGTCATTGTGGTGGTGAGTGTGCTAGTGAGCAGGGCCACGAGCACGATACCGCCAATCATCCAGGTGACTGCAATAAACCGTCCCGTTATTGTTGAGATCACTTTGTTTTCACAGCCACCGGTAATGATCGTACTCACACTCCACCACACAGCTTCCCAAACACCACGAGGATATGGGGCTGGAAACGATTCTGCGTTATGGCGTCGTTCAAAGAGCCAGAGAAGGTGTCCGGTCAGAATCATCGTTCCGATTACGCTTGCAAGAATGGTGACTAGTTCCCACGAGATTAAATGTGTGAGGGCTGTGAAAAGTCGACCGTCATGATCACGCGGGACAGCAATCTGAAGTCCTGAATGCACGACCGGATGTGTGAAGTCCACAAGCTTTTCACGTTGCTCCGTCACTGCGAGTGGACCAAGAAGTACATCAATATCACCGTTTTGGGTTGCATTGAAGAGTTTTTCAATGGATGGAATTTGTACATATTGTGTGGATTCTCCGATGCGCTTCGATAATTCCTTCCAAAGATCAATTGAGTACCCACGAGGTGAATCTCCCTGATACTCTGCTAGTCCTTTTATCGGAAAAACTGCAACCCGTAAGGGATCAACTGTTTCGTTCGTAGCTGGCTCCTGTGCCCGAAGATGCCGTATCGAATCATTTGTCTGACAAAAAACACTTACTAAAAGTATTGCAGCAAATCCTCTTAGTGAATACTTCACGCGGAGCCTTTGTGAAACAATAAGTAGAATTGTTCCCAGTACAACAACTCCACCTGCAGCCACAATGGCAAGTGGTGGTAGTGATAGATTCATTGTGTCGGTTGTTGCTGAACTCGGCAGGGATTCTTTGTCTTTGATGCCAGTCATAAAGAGAAGAACGAGTGGCATTGAATTATTTGCGACATGACAGAGAATTGCTGGGTAGATGCTTTTCGTGAGAAGTACAATTGTGCCGAGTGCGAGTCCAAGCAAAAATGTTTGTGGCATACGCTCTGGCAGAAGATGAAAGAGCGCAAAGCAGATCGCTTGTGCAAAGACAGCGAAAGCCATCCTTTGTGTGTTGGGTTTTTCCCCACAGAACGCAGAAAGTACCCAGCCTCGAAAGAGGAGTTCCTCCAGACATGCTGGGAGTATTGCGATCAATATCCATGCTAGCCACCAAGGTTGATCAAGCATGAGAGAAAGAATTTTCTCCGAGAGTTGTTTCATGGCTGGAGACATCTCAATGCTAGTGAGTTGTAAGAGAACCGCGGCACCAAGAATAAAAAGTCCTCCTCCGGTCAAAACGCCACCTAGCAGTGCGCTTAGGCCACCTAGGCAAGAAGACCAAGGCGATCCAGTGCCAGGCCAAGAAAGAGAGAATGTTTTTTGTATGTTGACCCGTTGCCACCAAAGGAGCATTGCAAGAGGAGCAATAACCGCCACTTGTTGTACAGGTATTGCTAGTACAATATTTGCAGGACTAATTCCTTGAACATACCAAAGACCAGCCAGGCCAACGGCAAGCGCGAGACCACCGTGAATGACACCGGGAACAAGGCGAGGAGCTGGACGTGCAAAACCACTTGCTGCGTCTGGACCACGAAATAGGATGTCTTCGTCAGTGAGCATTGCTGCCGTTCCACGAAGAAGTACCCAGGTAACACCGACACTTGAGAGCATTGTCGTGAGCAGAGGTGCGAGCCTGGCAATCGGTGTAGTCATTTCCCATGACGAGGATATTTGATCATCATGAGTGATGGGCTGTTGTTCTGTTGGTGGTGGCGTTAAGGCATCCTGAGAAACAACTATTTGCCCCGTAAAAGGTACTGCAGGTACAAAACCATTGATGCTAATGCCGGGCAAAAGCGATATGCCTGCGAGTGCACTGATAAGAAGAATAACAGGCGTAAGCGTATTTTGTGCTTCCTTCACGCTTTTTGAAGCAGTTGTGACAGCGAGGCTCATCGCTGATGCGACGGAAGAAAGACCGATAAATGAAATAAGTGTAATGAATGCTCCTCGCCAAATATTTTGTAAATAATACTCTGCAGAACCATCAGGAAAATATCGTAAGGAGACAAGAATAGTCAGAAGAATCGAAATCACGTTTGCCGCAAGCGTGGCGAGTGTCACACCGAAAATAGCGAGAAATTTTCCAAACACAATATCTTGTGTGCGACATGGGACGATGAGAAGTGTCTCAATTGTGCCCCGCTCTTTTTCACCAGCAATGGCATCGATTGCTGGATAAAATGATCCAGTCATTGTTAATACGGCGAGAAGTACGAGTATTGCTCCTAAGACCGGAGCAATGATTCTTCGATCAGCAATCACTTCTGCAGGATCCTTGCCCTCGAATATTAATTTGATGGGGTTGAAGAAACTGCGTGGAACTTCTGCGAGTTCCATTCGCTCCTCGCGAATCTGAGTCGCAAAACTCTGCATGAGTGACTCAAGCTGGGCCCGAGTTTTGGTACTTGCAGGATATTCGTCCGAGACATGGGCAGTCAGATCAATCGTGTTAAATCCTGTAAGCTGTTCTGAAAATCCTTCTGGTACGTCAATCCATAAATCAACTTTTCCAGAATCAAGAAGTTGCTTTGCTTTGTCAGATGATTCAATCTCAGCGAAGACGTCACTGGGCCATCCGGGTGGAATATTCTCTTTAGCCTCTAAAAGAATCATTCCAAGACGAGTAGCTAAACGAGGAGATTCAGGTCCACTAAGAACAAGTGAAAGTGGCGTGGCTGACTGTTGCTCTGCGGTAGTTTGTAATCCTGTTCGAACACCAAGAGAACTCGAAAGAGCAACCAATGGATATGTGATCATTGGTAATAGGAGCGTGACAGCAACAGTTCTTCGGTCTCTTAAAAATTCGAGAAGATCACGACGAGCTAATGACACAGCGGCCCAGAGAGAACTAACAGTGTGGTTCATGCAGGGGTCTCTCTATCAATTGCACGAAAAAATGCACTTTCAAGATCACCCGAGTCTGAAACGAGCGCACCGTGCGTGCCCATGGCAACAATGTGTCCAGTGTTAATAATGACAAAGCGATCACACCGGTGTTCGATTTCGTGGAGGCGGTGTGTTGATAGCAAAATTGCGTGACCTCGTTCTCTTAGGTGGTCAAGCGTGTCAAGTAGATCACGTGACCCTACAACGTCGAGCGCATTTGTAGGTTCATCCAAAACAAGCGCCGGGGGGTTATGAACAAGTGCCCGGCCTAGTGAAATACGCTGCCGTTGTCCTGAAGAAAGCCTGCCAGCGGGGCGATCAATGTAATCGCTTAAGGAAAGTGTTTGAATAAGCCACTCCAGTCGTTCTTTGATGGCATCTTCATCAAGACCATGAAGGCGTCCGAAAGAAGTAAGTAATTCGCGGGCTGTCAGGCGATCCGGCACACCAGTTGTGGCCGATACATATCCGAGGGACTGTCGTGCTCCAACGGGGTCTCTAATACTGTCGTGACCACAAACTTGAGTGTGACCAGACGTTGGTTGTAAAAGCGTTGCAATAATGCGAAGTGTTGTCGTTTTCCCAGCACCGTTAGCACCGAGCAATCCAACAATTTCACCTGCAGCAACAGACATTGAAATATTGTCAACTGCCCGAACAATCGTGCCATCACTACTCTTGTATTCCTTTACAAGATTTTCAATGTGGATGACTGGATCATCAATGAGTTCTGTTGTTCTATCCATCCATTAATTTTCTACACTTGGTGGAAACTGGCGGTGATTGAGAATAAATCCAGCAGTTGCAAGAAGTACAAAAACAAGAATGCAGACAGCAATTATTTGCACGGGTGCTGAATAATCATCCACAAAAAGTGTCATCTCAATCGGCAGTTCTCGTCGCCATTCCATCCATTCAACAAGAAGACTTCGCAGACGTAAGCTTACTGTGATTTGATTTACAACAGCAGGTAGTAAACCTGCAAAATACTCAACAATCAAGGCAACACCAACGCTAGCGATGAGGGCACGTTTTGGAAGGATAACGGCAGGAAGTGCAAACAAAGCAGCTCGTCCGATACAGGATAATCCAATAAGTATTGTAAACATCACAACTAGTCCAAGTGGCTGTGTCGGCTGAGCAACAAGTAGTGTGAGTATGAGTGCGGTGAAAGCAACGGTGCCCGTCCAGAGGACGGCAGCAGCAAACGTGCCCAAAAGCAAGCTTTGTCGACCACCTGGCCGGACGGCAATATGAATCCACGTTCCCCGTTCAAGTTCGTCAGCGACAACAGGACACATTGTTACGAGAAGCCCAAGGACACAAAGTGCTTCAGGAATGAGGGCGTATATCATGACAACAGTCATGTTTCGATCAATTGGTGCCGTGCGTGTAACTGCAAACATAACTGCTGCTGGAAAAATAGCACCAGCGAGGCCCATGGCAAGGCGGGGTCTAGTCATTAATCGGCTGAGCTGAAAACTGGCTACTGCTCGGATTGCTGCAAATCTATTTTCTTCGGAGGAGCAATTTTGTTGTTGATCACGAGGGGTCGCCATGCGTGAAGAATCATTCATTGCTCAACTCCCCGATGCAGTTTCACGAGTCGACTGAAGATGCCCTCGAGTGTTCTATCTTCAGCGATTACTTCACGTACTACAAGACCTTCATGAACTGCTTTGGCAACCGCAGCTGTGAGGTGACTGACTTGTCTTGTCCCAACAACAACTGTATTGACATCGGGTATATGCAGTGTTTCTACAGCACCAGCTGCACAGACTATTTGAGCAAGATTATTTACAGAGGGTGTTTTGAATGTGATCGTAGTTGGTAATGCGTCAACGAGCTCTCTGATTTCTGACGCAGATCCATTTGCAACAAGACGACCTCCAAGAATAACAGCGAGATCGGCGCGTAATGCTTCGACTTCGTGTAGAAGATGACTCGCTACGAGAAGGCTCCTCGTCTGAGCCCATGTTCGTACAAGATTGACTAGGTCATGCCGAGCGATAGGGTCAAGGCCATCAAATGGTTCGTCGAGTACAAGTAAGTCGGGTTCGTGTGCAAACGCTCCAGCTAATTTCGCCCGTTGACGCATGCCTTTTGAAAGTGTTGAAAGAGGGCGAACACATGCTTCACCAAGACCGACTTCTTCGAGTGCACGTGCAGCTCTCCGAGGTGCTTCAGCCGTATCAAAACCGCTCAGTCGCATGAGGTAGGTGACCCATTCTTGTGGCGTCGCATTACGTTCAGTGATGTCGGCAGCTGGACAATATCCAATTCTGGCAAGAATCCTTCGGTTTCCGAAAGGAGCTTCCCCGAACACCCGTACAGATCCAATAGTTGGGCGCAATTGTCCAGTAATAAGTCCAAGTAGTGTCGTTTTCCCAGCACCATTTGGTCCAAGTAGTCCGTGAGCACCTTGGTCTAGTTCAGCTGAAACGTCGTTGACGCCAATGACAGTGCCGTAAAGCTTTGTAACGTGCTGGAGGGAAAGCATGGGTAATGGAGCGGGCAAAATTGTGGGTTAACTCGATGCTGGAGCAGTTATTCTCCATGAGAGAATAACGAGACTGCTGACACTCATCAGGAGCAATGTCATTGAAGATGGCCACCAGGAACTTGGTCGTGTATCAATACCAAAGATAGCCGCCTGAACTGCACCAAGCGCATGATACGGAGAGACCCAAGCCCAACGATCCTGCCCGGTGTCGATTCCAGCGGCACGGGCAAACCATCGAAAGTTACGTCTTAATGGAGAGACTTCAATTTTTGAACTACGGGAAGCTTGATCTGCTTTGGTCGCTGATAGAACAGTTGAAACGCCACCATCTTGTGTGCTGGCAACAAGATCAGCTGTTGTAAGTGCTCCATGTGCAATCCAGCACGCCACCCATGTAGCGAACCACGCAAAACTAGCGATACGACTTTCAGCCGTGAGTGATGAATAAGCTAGGGCTAGAAAGACAGTTGGAATGGCTAGGATTAAGCTTGCAGCAATAATACGAATTGGAAGGTCCCACGTCTCAAATGCAACTGAAACACTGGGGCTTACAAGAACACCTGTGAACCAGAGTGCGAGTGCAGGCAGCATGGTTATGACAAGAACTAATAGAAAGAGGATAAGAGACTTACCGAGTATGTATTCTGCTCGCCCTACAGGTCTGGTGAAATAAATGAGCCAAGCTTTTGCCCTCAAGTCACGTGAAATGAGTGTCGGGGCAACTAATCCAAGAACGGCTGCTAGAAGCATTGCTTGAGGGGCCCGCATGAAGGCCAGAAGGAGTCGGGTCCAAACCAGATGTCGTGTTGTTTGAACATCAACGTCCCCATCATTGCCGCCGAGGGCATCAGCGAGAACAGTGCCTAGCATGCCAACACCATCAAGATTGCGGCCACGTTGCGCCGCTGTGCCAAGCGAGGTCAGGCGTCCCTCGTCAACAGCCTGTTCAAACGCAAAAAAACTGGCAGCAAAAATAAGTGCTGGGCTCCAAGCAAAAAAGACCATGCGTCGAAGCCAACGGCTTTCCCAAGCCAGCCGAATGCCAGTTAAAGCAATGACCCAGATCGTTGTCGAAGGACCACATCGCTTCTTGTTCCACGGACGATAACCGACATCTTGCAATGGCATTAGTGGCTTCCTCGCAGGGTCTGGTCTTGTTTATTGGAAACTTGTTCAGACTGGCGAAGCGTTTCAATGAAGATATCTTCGAGTGGACGGGTTGCCGGCGATAGAGAGCGAATGCTTACTCCAGTTTCAGCTGCAGCAGCCCAGACCGTGTTGATATTTTCTGGATTTGGTGACACAAGAGAAATAATGGATTCTGTCTCACGTATTTCCACACGAGCAGTAAGACCACGCTCAGAGAGTTTTGCTGCAAGATTTTTCAGTGGTCCAATTCCTACAAGATGGTGTTCAGGCTGCGGAGGCTTAGTAAGCGCGTCAATGGTACCGGTGAGTCGTACACGACCTCCAGCAAGCACGATGACCTGATCACAGATAGCCTCTACATCAGGCAGAACATGTGTTGAAACAAAGATTGTTTTCCCATGATCTTTGGCGAGAGTAGTGAGACGCCCAAGCATTGCCTGTCGCTCAATGGGGTCAAGCCCATTCGTCGGCTCATCTAAAATAATCATATCTGGATCATGAACGATAGCAGCGGCAAAAGAGACCTTCTGACGGGTGCCGACTGAGAGCGTCTCGACGGGTCTATAACGCTCTTGACCCGCATCGCACCAATCCAAGACTTCATGAGACCTCCGCAGTGCTTCAGTTGATGGTAAGCCTGAAAGACGTGCGGCATATCGAACCATCTCAACACCAGATAAACCTGGGATCGTACATTCATCTTCGGGAACAACTCCAACAATCTGACGAACACGACGAGGTGCACGATATGGGTCGATTCCAAATACCCGTGCTTGACCAGAAGCAAGTCGTACAAGGCCAAGGATGGATCTGACAAGTGTGCTTTTGCCAGCGCCATTGGGCCCAACAAGACCGGTAATTCCACGAGTAACATCTAGTGAAACACCATCAAGCACAGTTCGTCGCCCATATCGTTTGACAATATTATTCAGTCGAACGGGAATGATAGCGTCGAAGTTTGTCATGGGTGCTGGTCTGGCTCAAAGTTCTCCAAACACAAAAAAGTCAATTATCCATCACTTCGGTCTCTTTTGCTTTTGCGAGATCGCTTACGCGTCCTTCAAATTTCTTTGTGAGATCTTGGACTTCTTCTTTGGTACTGTTGCAATCGTCTTCCGTCATAGCGCTGCTTGCTTTTTCCCCGTCGGCAGCTTTATTTGCGTCTCTTCTTACGTTACGGATTGCGACCCTTGATTCTTCTGCAAGTTCTTTAATACGAGCAGTCATCTTTTTTCGAACGTCGGTTGAAAGTGATGGGATTGTAATACGTATGACTCTACCATCGCTTTGGGGATTGAGACCCAAGTCACTTGACTGAATTGCTTTTTCGATGTCCTTTATCGTTCCTGGATCAAAAGGTCGAATAACAATCTGGTTTGGCTCAGGCGCTCCTACGTTTGCCAAGGACTTAATCGGAGTTGGTGACCCATAGACCTCGGCCCGTAGTGAATCTACAAGCCCCGGATTAGCACGGCCGGTGCGGATTCCAGTCAGTGAGTTCCGAAAGACATCAACAGCTTTCTCCATTCGTTCCTCCGCGTCCAGAAGAATTTCATCGGCTGCCATTTTCTTTCCTCCTTGCCCTAGGGCAAGATTGCGTACTGAGTTTATTCACACGATGTTAAGATTGTCACTCACTCGCCAACGAAGAGCAAGTATGTCGTCAACCTGAAGCAGTCTCCGTATGGCTGCTCACAAGCGTGCCACACTTTTCACCGGCAACGGCTCGTTCAATATTGCCATCTTTACGGTAATTAAACACAAGTATGGGCATGTTGTGTTCCATACATTGGGATATTGCTGTTGCGTCCATCACTCTTAGATTCTGTTCTCGAACCTGTTGAAAACTGAGGTCACGGTAGAGCACGGCATGGGGATTTTTTTCAGGATCATCTGAATAAACTCCGTCAACACGCGTCGCCTTCATCAGGATATCCGCTTCGAGTTCAAGCGCACGCTGAGCTGCTGCTGTGTCAGTTGTTACAAAGGGACTCCCCGTTCCAGCAGCAAGGATAACGATGATTCCTTTGTCGAGATGGTGGCGTGCTCTTCGTCGAATGTATGGCTCTGCAACACCATCCATGCGAATGGCAGTCATTAATCGCGTTTCAACACCGAGACTCTCTATTGCGTCCTGTAAGGCCAACCCATTGATTACGGTCGCCAACATGCCCATGTAGTGAGCGGTTGCTTCTTGAACGCCACTATTTCCTGCCGTGAAAGAGGCACCACGAAGAATGTTACCGCCACCAATGACAACAGCTAACTGTGTTCCACGGGCAGCTGCCTGTACCGTTTGATTAGCAATGTGAAGAACTTCTTCCATTGCAATACCACGTTCTCCGGCATGAGAAAAACTTTCTCCAGAAAGCTTCAAGAGCACCCGGCGGTAAGGATCTGATGACATAAAATATAGTTTACTATGAGTGGCTACGTGGAATAAAAGGACAAGTGGAGTAGATCGGCAACGAAGCTGACCTACTGCCTGTTAAAATCATTAATCTCCACTGCCAATTTTCCAATGTTCCATACGTTTGACCTTAAGCCCAGCACTTTTTACAAGTTTTCCCACGCTTTGTTTGTCATCTTTGACAAACGGTTGCTCAAGCAATACACACTGGCTGAAGAAATTTCGAAGTCGGCCCTCGATCATTTTCTGAATGATATTGTCGGGCTTTCCTTCCTGCCTTGCGGCTTCCGTGAGGATTTCACGTTCTTTATCAACAACTGTTTGATCAAGATCTTCTTTAACAATTGCCTGAGGTGAAAGGGCAACAATATGCATAGCAACGTCTTTTGCAACTTCTGCAGCGGTTGATCCTGTGGTTTCACCGGAGATCTCAACAAGAGCAGCCTTCGATCCGTCATGATGGGCATATCCACCGCACGGCGCATCAATTCGGCAGATACGGGAGAGTTCGAAAACTTCACGCATGCGGTTGAATAGATCGTCCTTAAGTTCTCTAAGAGTCTTATCTGGATGTGCCTGACTTTTCTGATCGAGGAGTTCTTCTGGAGACGCAGCACCAGGGCCTAGGGCAAGTGTTTTCGCAATGTCATTTACAAAATCTTTGAAGCCAGGGCTGCCTGCCACTGGAGCACTCTCGCACTTGAGTTCGATGAGCGCCCCGACACCTTTTTCGAGGTCTGTATAAATGGCTAGCCGGCCCATTGAAGTTTCACGATCGGCTCGCATAGCTTGTGTTTTAACACCTTGCTTGCGCAGCCAGTCAACAGCCTGTTCCGTATCACCGCCGCACTCGGTCAGCGCTTTTTTACACTCCATCATCGGTAGACCAGTTTTTTCCCGCAGTGCCATTACCGCGGCGGCTGTTATTGCTGCCATTATTTTATGTCCTCATGTCATGTCAGGGTTTGTGATGAAAAGCAAAGATGAGTTGACGATTCGAATGTACGGTGCGATGTTTGGGATCAAATCGCATAGCGTTATACGCAGCCGCAAAGCAGAACACCGTACAGTCAATTGGTAGGAGTTATGTTTTTGCGGAAGGTGGTGCAACATTGCCACGTGCTTTTGGTGCAGCCTTTGCAGGTTTTGCGTCACGAGTAGCACCCTCATCCTTTGACTGATTCTTCTCAGCAACATCTGCTTTACCTTCAAGAATGGCGTCAGCAAGGCGAGAGGCAACAAGTTCGATTGAACGGATCGAGTCATCGTTTCCAGGGATTGGAAGATCAACTACGTCTGGATCACAATCGGTATCGATGAGAGCTACTGTGGTAATCCCCATTTTACGTGCTTCGTTAATTGCATTTTTTTCTTTTTTTGGATCAAAAATGACGAGGCATTCCGGCAGTCTGGAGAGCGTGCGAATGCCCCCAAGATTACGAAGCATTTTTCGGTGCTCTCGTCGCAAAGAAGATTGCATCTTTTTTGAATATTTGTGGAAGGCATCGGATGGGAGCAGCTCCTCAAGCTCTTCGAGGCGAGCCAGTCGGTTTCGAATGGTGCGAAAGTTCGTCAGCGTACCACCAAGCCAACGATCGCTGACATAAGGCATTCCACAGCGATTGGCTTCACGTGCGATTGCTTCTTGTCCCTGACGCTTGGTCCCGACAAACAGAATGAGACTTCCTGTCGAGGCAACCTGTTTAAGATATTTTTTACCACGGAGAAGACCGCGAATCGTTTCGCGGACATCGATAATGTGAATAAGATTTTTGCGGCCGAAAATATAAGGCCGCATTTTTGGGTTCCAACGACTTGATCGATGACCAAAATGTACACCAGCTTCAATGAGTTCCTGAGCAAGGACATTAGACACGGTAAATTTGCACTTTCTGTAGGTAACTAAGAAATCCGTGTG
>JABHNP010000342.1 GCA_018694455.1 Planctomycetaceae bacterium
AGATTCGGCATGGCCATTATTGGTTAAATTATGGCCTCATATACTTGCAACAACGCTAATCACAGTAAACATTGGTGCATCGCTCCATGCACTTCTTACAAAGCGTGATACCCGGAGTACTATTGCCTGGGTTGGCCTCGTCTGGCTCTCGCCCGGGTTTGGGGCGGCGGCCTATGCGCTCTTTGGTGTGAACCGAATTCGACGAAAGGCTACCCGGCTCTGGGCTGGCCGCCGAGAGGTCGTTCATCGAGTCGAAACAGCAATGCCATCGATTCAACGGATTAACGAAGTTGTTGGACCAAATAATGCACTACTACGATCACTTGCAGCTCTAGTAGGGAAGGTCACAAAGCGTCCATTGCTGGACGGAAATACAATTGAACCGCTACATGGTGGTGATGAGGCATATCCTCGTATGTTGGCTGCTATCGACTCCGCAAAGCGGAGTATTGGGATGACTTCATACATCTTCGATAATGATCCAACAGGAAAACTTTTCATTGATGCTCTCTGTCGCGCAGTTGATCGGGGCGTTGAGGTACGGGTCCTTATTGATGGCATCGGGTCTCGGTACAGTTTTCCAACAAGTGTGGCCCTCCTTCGTAAAAAAGGGGTCACCGTTTCACGGTTTATGCCAACTACAGTGCCGCTCTATCTTCCCTACGCGAATTTGAGAAACCATCGAAAGATACTCGTCATTGATGGCACCTATGGATTTACAGGCGGCTTGAATATCCGTCACGGCTGCTGGCTTTCAAAAAATCCTACTCATCCGGTACAGGACATGCACTTTTTCGTTACCGGTCCCATCGTCACCCAACTTCTCGAAGTCTTCATAGAGGATTGGGCATTTGCGTCTGGTGAGTCCTTAGGAGCCCTGCGTGATGGTGACCATGACTCGACATGGCAGCCGAATCTTGTATTTACAGGAACGAGCCTCGCTCGTGGTATTCGATATGGTCCCGACGACCGTGAAATCGGACGGATAAAACTAATTCTTATTGCAGCCCTCGCGTCTGCGCAGCGAACAGTAAAAATAATGACTCCCTATTTTCTGCCGGATGATGCCATTTGCCAGGCACTTGGCGTCGCAGCACTGCGAGGGGTCCAAGTTGACATTGTGCTACCCAAACAAAACAACCTTGCACTTGTGGGGTGGGCTTCAGAAGCACTGCTTTGGCAAGTTCTTAGCCGGGGCTGCAATATATGGCTGTCGCCACCACCCTTTGATCATACGAAACTTATGGTTGTCGACTCGTCGTGGACGCTCTTTGGTAGTGGTAATTGGGATGAACGTAGCATGCGTCTGAACTTCGAGTTCAATGTTGAAAGCTATGACGCCCCCATGGCAAAGAAACTGGACGCACATATTGGAGAGATTATGAGTAGGTCAACACAACGCACGCTCAGTGGAGTTGATAGCAGAACTCTTTTCACAAGAGTGAGAGATGGCGTAGCACGACTCTTTGCGCCATATTTGTAGGAACGCTTGGTAGGCACACATGAGCTCTTCAACTTTCAAGCTTGAATCCTGTCGAACAATATCAGCCACCGAACACTTCCAGTTCTCTTCGTTGGCCGCTGAATTCTCGGCCTGTCCGTTGAGCAAGTTCTTGAATTGCCTGCCTTCCAACTTCACCAAGATCAACAGTCCAATCATTAACGTAAAGTTCGACGTGTTTCATGAGCACGTCATCGCCAAACTCCTGAGCATAGCGTCGCATTGTTGGAAGCGTTTCTTCAGGATTGGCAAGGCCATATAGCACCGAATCCTGAATGACGCGTTGCGCTGCAGCGAGAACATCATTTCCAAGTGCCCGCCGTCCGACAATACCACCAAGTGGGAGCGGAGCAGCGGTTTCCCGTTCCCAACGAACGCCGAGATCTTCAACCAGAAAAAGACCCTCGGCTTCCCATGTAAAACGTCCTTCGTGAATACACACACCGAAATCTGCTTCACCATTTTTAAGGTTTGGCATTATCTGAGAAAACACAACATGCTGAACCTCAGCGACATCCTCATAGAAGAGTTTGTAAAGCAGCGTCGCTGTGGTGTGTGGGCCGGGACACAAAACGTGTTGAGACCGCTTTTCTGGAACTGTATCAGCGGCACTCGCCAACAAAAGCGGACCAACACCAAAACCGAGAGCTGAGCCGCTTGGCAATACAACGTAGTGTTCTCCCATTAAAATTGCACCATGGAAGCTCGCTTTTGCGACATCGAAAGCTTGCGCGAAAACTCGACTATTCAATTCCTCGATGTCGAGCAATTCGATCTCAAAATGAAGTCCTTGCCAGTCCACAAGTTGGTTGATCAGTCCATGAAAAGCGAACGTATCGTTGGGGCAGGTTGAAATGCCAAGTTGTATTGTTTGTGTCATTGGGTGTCCGCGAGGAAATGACTCACATGCTTCGAAACATTGTGCAAGGCCTCTTCTGTGTGCCAATTTGATTGATCACGATCGCCAGCCGTATTCGAGATGCCTCGAATAACTACCCAGGGAACTTTCAGCATTGTGCAGGCTGCAGCAACAGCAAAACCTTCCATGTCTTCCGCCATCCCGGCGGGGAACTGTTTTTTTCTTATCTCGGCCTCCTCTGGTGAGGATGATGCAGCGCAGACTGAAAGTAACTCACCTTCAATACTTTTCTGCATCGACTTCGTATGAGGGTTCGTCCGCTGAATCACATCTCCAAAACATCCATTAACTTGTTCATTTTCACCTTGCCATTGCTTCCAACCCACATCTTCAGCCGACTGAAAGTTTTCACCGGTTCCTATACCGATCCCATAACTTCGTACAGCAGCGAATTCATATGAGGAACCAATTTGGCACCGCGGATCTAAACTACCGGCAATCCCAGCTAAAAGAACTACGTTTGGCTTGTGTAGGCTAACCAAAGTAGCGGTCCTGGAAGCTGCAGCGACGGGACCAAAACCACACAAGCGACATAGAATATGCTGTCGCTCTTTGGCGGAGAGTTCGGCTTCGACCAGCGCAAGTTCATGCTGAGTCGGGAAAACGAGAAGAGGCAAACAGTCAGGCATCGAGGCATCCCGCTTGTGAATAATCAGTAGAAAGGCACATTACAACATTAAACAACAAACCGCCTGTTTGAGAGCGTAGTAACCAGACGGGAAAAGCCTTCTGTTTTGACTACACCTTAGTTCACGTTTGACCTATATGACAGAGGACACTACTTCAAGAATACCATGGCTGAGATCGACAGCCGCGTGAAAGTGACATGCATATTTTTCTGCAAATCTAAATTGGGGTGAATCATTTGGCCTAGGATGCATTCACGGGAACAAGTTTTGATGAGGCGATTCGTGTTCTTTTGATCCAAATGTCAATTGAAATCCTCGTCGAAACTCTGGAACATGAAAGAAAATTTCATGCTCTATAACCTACCATCTGGGTTTTCTACTTTGTGTGTTTCTTCATACGAATCCCTATCGGGATAATGAATTTGCGGATTTCTATGGAGAGCCTCTCTCGCGTCCTCAGTCAAACCTTGAACGCTACCAAGATAAAGTGGTCCGCGGTGCTTGGCTAACCGTGTTGCCACCTGTAGGGGAAGGGTAAGAAGGCCGTTTAGAAAAAGAACCCCTTTGTAACGGGCGAGAACACCAGCAACAGTGGGTGTAATGGATGTAAGGCCATTGAGTTGGAGGATGCCGCGATGTGCTCTCACAAGAATTGTTGCCTGCTCCACCCGTAATGCAGTAAGAATGTTGGTATTCCGGGGGACACCAACTTTTGATCCGCGTCCAATAAAAAATGACCACCAATCGCCTGAACCATTTGATGACATTGCCTCACCCCCAAAGCTTGTGCGGTAAATCAAATGTGCATAGGAACCCCCCGGCTTACCCAATGCTGAAGTATCTCACCCGCCATTCCCTTAGTTATTCTAACAAAGCCCGCCCTGGCAAGCAAAAAATTTTGTTGGTACTCCTTTGAGATTGAAGAAGTCACGGCCCCCTTGACCAAGCAAACACCTTAAAACTACGGATACCCAAACCGAAATCGCTTGCATTGGACAGTTTTAGTTTGATTTAGCACTGTTTTGAGATGACTCCTCATGAGGCGTCCGGCAGAGCCGTTGGCAGTTTCGTTCGGCCTCCGGGCACACTGGTTGCGATCTCACCTTTGAATGACCTAAGGTTTTGGAATGAACGACTTGACTCCAGTTCACAATATCGGCGAGTACATCGCGGCCGGGGATACAAGAGCCGCGTTACGTGTCATCGGCCGGGAATTTCATTCCCGGTGTTGGTCGCTTGGCACGAGCAGTAATTACTCTGTGATCACTCGCCGTGAACCAATTGAATTATTAATTACTGCTAGTGGAAAAGACAAATCTTCACTCACGGATAACGATTTTGTATCAGTTGATGCGGCAGGAAATCTGCTCAATCGTAATTCGACAGGTAAACAAGGCAATAGCAGCAGGTCATCTGCCGAAACACTTCTACATTGTTTAATTGCTGAATGTGTCCCGGACGCTGGGGCCATTCTTCACACTCATTCTGTCTGGGGCACTACCTTATCCCGAAGGGCATTACAGCCGAACCAGTCTCTTGGCACACTTCGTATTGAGGGATACGAGATGCTCAAGGGGCTCGAAGGCATTAAAACACACGAGAGTACAGTCGATGTTCCGGTGTTTCAAAACAGCCAAGACATGACTGAGTTATCTGTTCGCATACGTAAAGTGTTGCAACCTTTCTCCGGCAGTGAGTCAGAGAGCCGACCGCTCCATGGATTTCTACTTGCTGGTCATGGCCTATACACATGGGGCAAGTCGCTAGCAGAAGCCCGTCGGCATATCGAAATATTCGAATTTCTCTTTGAGGTCACAGCTCAGCAAAAGATTTTATCGTTGTGTCCATAACAAACTAGTTTCACCATAAATCAAGCGAGTACAAGGAGGCATTGCATGGCCATTGTCACGATTCCAGCAGAAGTACGGCAAATCAAAGAAGTGCTCGAAATAAAAAAGTTTCTAGGGACACACAACATTGAGTATGACATCTGGCCATTAGAAGATCGCGTGAATCCACTAGCACTGGCC
>JABHNP010000192.1 GCA_018694455.1 Planctomycetaceae bacterium
AGCGGCCAAGTTGCCAAGGAGACGGGGCTTTCATGCCCCAAAATAGTCCAGAGCTCTTCTGCCAGATGAGGCGCAAAAGGAGAAAGCGTAGCAACGAAAATAGAAAGCATTTCTCGCGGTCGCTCTTGAAGTGGTGTCGCAAAGTTTACAAACTCCATCATCTTCGCTATTGCAGTGTTGAATGATAATGATTGAATATCTGCCGTAACCTTATCCAGCATACGATGCATGACTCGCATCTGTTCGTCCGTGGGCTTACCTTTTGTTACCTGCGGAGCAACACGGACTTCTTGAGATCCTTCGTCAACGATGAGCCTCCAGCAACGATCAAGAAAGCTCCGGACCCCTCCAACGCCAGAAGTACTCCACGGCTTTGTTGCCTCAAGAGGCCCCATGAACATCTCATACAGCCGCAAGGAATCTGCTCCAAATTCCTGAACAATTTCATCCGGGTTTACAACATTGCCTCGGCTTTTGGACATTTTATGTGCTCGGCTGTCGACCCGTACTTCCGGTGCATCCCGCAGCACAAAGAACTCTCCCTGCTTCTCAACATGTTCCGAAGAAACTTTCATCGGGGTATCCAAACGACTTTGCTGACCAGCTGATACCCAACCGCCCGAACTAGATCGATACCCCGTAAACTCAACTTCGCCTAGGATCATACCTTGGTTAACCAACCGAGCGAATGGTTCTACTGTGGAAACAAACCCTCGGTCGAAGAGCACTTTGTGCCAGAAACGGCTATAAAGCAGATGAAGAACAGCGTGCTCAGCACCGCCTACATAGAGGTCAACGGGCATCCAAGCTTTCTCGATTTCTGGATCAATAAATTGTTCTTTGTTTGCAGGATCAAGAAACCGTAGGTAATACCAGCAAGAGCCCGCCCATTGCGGCATTGTATTTGTTTCTCGACGGTATTTCTTACCGTCACGTTCTAGATACAACCAGTCATCATCCGCACGAGAAAGCGGGGGATCCGGAGTCTTTCCGGGCCGGAAGTCGCTGAGTTTAGGAAGCGGCACCGGCAACTCCTGCGGTTCAAGTGCTCGAACGACACCGGTCGGCTGCCCCAACTCATCAAGCTCGTGCAAGATAGGAAACGGCTCGCCCCAAAATCTTTGCCGACTGAAAAGCCAATCTCGCAATTTATAGTTCGTAGCAGGACTTCCAAGACCCATTTCAAGTAAGTCTATAGCCACTTTTTCAATAAACACTTCACTATCCATACCTGTATACGAGCCCGAAGCGATTGACTTTCCGTAGCCGGTAAAAACATTGCTGCCTCCACCATCAACCTCACCCTCAACTACTGGAATAATTCTCAGATTGAATGCCTCGGCGAACTCGAAGTCTCTACTGTCATGGGCGGGCACCGACATGATCGCACCTGTGCCATATGACGCCAGCACATAATCTGCAACCCAAATCGGCACACGTTCACTTGTCAACGGATGTACACAATACGAACCTGTAAAAACACCTGTTTTTTCTTGTGATAAATCTGTTCTATCAAGATCACTTTTACGACTCGCTACTTCACAGTAGTCATTAACAACATCTGCCTGAGCAGGATGAGTTATCTGACTTCGTAATGGATGTTCTGGAGCAATGACCATACAGCTCACACCAAACAATGTATCCGGCCGTGTTGTATAAATCCGAAGACAGTCATTTGCTGCATGTGCGGGATACCCTTTTTCCTGACGACGCATTTTCCATGTCACAAAGGCATCATCTATTTCTTTCTCTGATGCGCCCTGCACTGGCAAGAAAAAGTCGACCTCAGCACCCGTACTACGTCCAATCCAGTCTCTTTGTAGCTTTTTAATACTTTCCGGCCAATCAAGACTTTCTAGCTCTGATCCAAGTCGATCTGCATATGCTGTGATTCGCAGCATCCATTGCCGAAGTGGAAGACGAATAACAGGATGTCCACCTCGTTCACTAATTCCACCTATAACTTCTTCATTCGCAAGCACGGTACCAAGTTCCGAACACCAGTTCACCGGCGCTTCTGACTGATATGCGAGACGATGGGAATCCCGGTAAGCACCAACGGACACTTCACCTAATTCCTGAATTTCATCAGGTATCTTTAATTCCGAGATTGGCCGGCCCTGTTGCCGATGAGAATCAAACCATGTGTCATAAAGAACCAAAAAAATCCATTGTGTCCAACGAACAAATTCCGGATCTGTCGTTGAAACTTCTCGCTCCCAATCGTAACTAAAACCCAGCATTTGTAATTGCCGTCGGAAAGTGGCTGTATTCTTCTCAGTACTCTCTCGCGGGGGCGTACCGGTACGAATTGCATGCTCTTCAGCCGGCAGGCCGAAAGCATCGAACCCCATAGGATGAATGACACTAGTGCCCCGCATTCGTTCAAAACGACTCACAATATCTGTCGCTGTGTAACCCTCTGGATGACCAACATGCAACCCGTCACCACTGGGATACGGAAACATATCGAGTATAAAAGCCTTCTTACCACGTGGAAGACGAGGTGAACGAAATGTTTTCTGCTCAGCCCACCAGTTTTGCCATTTTGGTTCTATAACAGACGGGTTGTATTTTGGCATTAGTCAAACAACGCTATTGGTTTAAGGGGTGTATGATGTTTCTGAGTTACACTTCGTTGAGTCTAATAGACCGAATAGTTCCGACAACGCTTCAACAAGAGTTTCGGGCTAGGCAACGAAACACAAAGGTTTATGGAAAACATGCATTTAAGGAGACAACACCGTTGAATCGTGAGACCACTCCTGAACTAACAAAAAAAACATCTAATGATGAGCCAGAGGACACCTCTCTAATACTCCACTATCAACTACTCAAAAGCCTGCGTGCTGCTGGGCAGCGTTTTAAAATGGCTGACTCCCTTGGCACGCGACTTACCGGGCGCCAACTTCTTACTCGCATTCTAGCAGCAAGACTTGTGCTTGAAAAAACACTTGGCCCCGAGGAGAAGCGTGTCGGCATTCTGCTTCCTCCTACTGCTGGTGCCGCAATAGTCAACGCTGCACTTACTCTCATGGGCCGTGTTACGGTGAATTTGAATTACACGTCTTCTCAATCAATACTTGAAACCTGTATTGAGCGGGCCGGTATTGAACATGTCATTTCAAGCCCAACATTTTTAACTCGGGTAAACCTCGATGCTGGCAAGCTTCTCCTCGACGCGGCCGAATTGCGAAAAAAACTGACCGTAGGCCAAAAGATTCAGGCCTGGTCAGAAGCTAATATCATCCCACTGACACTATTAGCACGTCGCCTTCGGTTAGAAAATGTTCGGCCCAATGATACTCTCACCATTATCTTTACTTCAGGATCAACCGGTGATCCAAAAGGAGTTGTTCTCAGTATTGAAAATGTTGGGAGTAATGTGCGAGCAATCTCTGATTTACTTCACCTATCACCTACTGACACTGCGCTAGGTGTCCTGCCTTTCTTTCATTCATACGGTTATACAACTGCCTTATGGGTGCCGCTTACTCTTGAACCTGCAGTTGTGTACCACACAAACCCTCTTGATGCGAAAGTTGTCGGAAAACTTGCAAGAGACAATCATGCCACGGTACTCATGGCAACGCCTACATTTCTTCGAACCTATATTCGTGGCACTGAACCAGATGCGCTTTCAACGCTCGAGGTTGTTTTTGGTGCTGCAGAAAAACTGACACTCGATGTCACTGATGCATTTGAAAAGAAATTTGGGGTTCGACCCTATGAAGCGTATGGTGCAACTGAACTTTCTCCCTTGGTTGCAGTAAACGTTCCTCCCACAAGGCATGTACCAGGCAAAGCAATCGATGCACGAGAAGGCACTGTTGGAAAGCCGATACTCGGGTGCACCGCCAAGATTACCGACCGAGAGGGCGCTCATGAACTTCCATTGGGCGAAGAAGGCCTTTTGTGGATTAAGGGTCCTAACGTTATGCAGGGCTACCTTGATCGTGAAGACCTCACTCGGCAAGTTGTATGCGATGGCTGGTACCGAACTGGTGACATAGCAAAACTCGACGCAGATGGCTTCATCACAATCACCGGTCGTCAAAGTCGATTTTCTAAAATTGGTGGTGAAATGGTGCCTCACATGATCATCGAAGATTCTATCAATAAGATCCTAGGGGCAACCGATGGGGATCCGCTCGTTGTAGTCACTTCAGTTCCACATTCAAAAAAAGGTGAGCGGCTTATTGTCCTTTCACTGCAACGTTCTATCGACGTTAAAAAAATCTGTCGTGAACTCACTCACATGGGACTTCCAAATCTCTGGATTCCATCCGTTGAGAGTTTTGCTGAAATTGAAGAATTACCTGTGCTTGGTTCCGGAAAAATTGACTTAAGAAAAATCAATGAAATAGCAAAGGAGAAATTTTGTGACAACTCACGCACCCAAGAGTGAAAGTTGCCAAAACATCTCACAGCAAATGCGATTCAGGACAATTCTAGGAAAAGCTGGGGACTTTAGAGCTGATGTATTTTTTCAGTTTATTTTTCCAAGACTTGCTGACATGGAGATGCCGCTAACGGTTGACGGTTTTCTCACTGGCCCAACATCAACGTGTGCAAGCACGCTTCCTGTTCATCAGAGTATCAAAACATACTCCCAAGAGGTGGTTGGTAGTACTATTGAACTCACTGGGCATTCTGTCCTCACAGAGCCTGCATTCTGGACACCAAACCTGCCCATGCTCTACGCCATGAAATGCAGGATCATGTCTTCAACGAGAGAGGTTGCTTCACTCCATAAGACTATTGGTCTTCGTCGACTAGGAATTCGCAATCACTCTTTATGGCTTGATGGTCATCGATTTGTTATTCGTGGCATTACCTGCGGCAAGGTTGACAGCGCATCATTTGAACAACGGGTTTTGACAGCGAAAGAACAGAACACTACAGAAATAATTGACTTGACCTCAGATGGCTTCTTTTCATGCGGAGAGCTGTCCAAATTAGACAGACACTTGCAAAGATCCGATGAAAATGGACGGCCAACTATTATTCGTGTCCACCCGGAAACACGGCCCTCTGCCATGCCAGACATTCTCTGTAAACTCGCCAATCATCCGTCTGTAGTCATAACAGTCATCCCTCCTTCACTTCTGACAGTCTCAGAAGATTTTTCTACTTTTAAGGGCACCATGCTTTTTGCGAAGGAGATCTCCAGCAAAAGTGCACCACCGAAATTACCAAGCGGTGTTGACATTGCAATTCTCCAGATCACCGACTCTGAACCTGACGCATCGTGGAAAACTCCTCCCTCCTACCCAACTATTGCCTGGAATAAAGAGATGCCGTCACAACGTCAAGAATGCGATCGATTTCAAGCTGTACTCGCACACTGGAGAACTTCTCCCGAAGGCCCGCCGTCTTCCTGGGACTGGGCTGGGTTTCTAGTAGGCAATTAAGCAATTTCAATCATGAACTTGAAACACATTAGCCATATGCACAATGAAACGAACTTTGATGAGATGCGTTTTGTTCGACAAATGCGATACCACCAGCTAGGGACTGCCGGGCAACGGAAGTTATCCCAAGCTCACGCTGCGATTGTCGGATGTGGGGCTCTTGGAAGCGCAACAGCACTGTCACTCACACGAGCCGGAATCGGCAAGCTCACGATCATTGATAGAGACGTGCCTGAGTGGAGCAACTTGCCTAGGCAATTCTTATTTTCTGAAAAAGATGTATATGACGGCCTACCCAAAGCAATCATTGCAGAAAGCCGACTTAAGGAAATCGACAAAAATGTACAGGTAATTCCGCACGTAACTCATTTATCGAATCACAATATTGCTGACTTGCTTTCCTCAGTCGATGTCATCGTTGACGGCACGGACAACTTTGAAACTCGTTTCCTATTAAATGACTTCTCCTGCCGAGAGAATATTCCCTGGATCTATGGCGGTGTCATCGGCGCAGAAGGCAGAGTCATGACGGTTGTACCCGGTACAACTGCATGTTTACGATGCCTTATCCCGGAACCTCCCGCGCCTGGCAGCCTGCCAACATGTGACACAGCTGGTGTTCTTGGGGCAGCAGTCATGGTAGTTGGTGGAGTGCAGACCGCAGAAACAATCAAAATAGTCGTCAATCCTGTGCAGCAAGTCGAGAGTAGGCTCCTCGTATTCGACCTTTGGGATTTCTCTTGGAGGACTATCGATCTTAGCTCACTCTCGGAAACTGGTTGTTTAAGCTGCCGAGGTAAAGATCATCAATGGCTCAGCACCTCGGACTATCAAACAACTATTCTCTGCGGCCAAGATGCCGTACAGCTCTATCCGAATCAGCGAACACCCAATCTACATAATATTGCAAAGCAACTAAGCTGTTTCGGTGCTGTAAAGGAAAACCAATGGCTTGTTCGGAGTGAAGTAGAACCAGGAATCGTAGTCTCTGTATTTGCAGATGGGAGGCTCATTGTTACCGGCACCCGAGATCCGTCTCGAGCCCGATCTATTGTGTCAAAAACTATTGGAATGTAACTGAAAACTTATCCTAGAGTTGCAGCAGCCATGAGGTTTTGCTCAGTGGCTTCATCGTGAGAAAATTCACCAGTGACTCTCCCTTCATTCATGACAATAAATCTATCCGCGAGACCGAGTAATTCTGGCAATTCACTTGATGTCAAAACAACTGCCATACCCGCTTGACACAGACTATCAATAAGTGTGTACAAGTCTGCTTTTGCACCAACGTCGATCCCACGTGTTGGGTCATCCAACAGAAGCACCTTAGGCTTTGTAAGCAACCATCGAGAAATGATACATTTTTGCTGATTTCCACCCGACAGCTGAGTTATCCTAGCTGCCTGAGAAGAAGTTTTAATACCTATTTGGTTGACTGC
>JABHNP010000343.1 GCA_018694455.1 Planctomycetaceae bacterium
CAGCAGGCTCTCACGAATACACTCCAAACGCTTTTCTGGCCCATCGTCGGTGCCATTATTACCGACATCATTGGCTTTGGTTCACTAATCGCCAGTAACGTTGGGCCTGTTCATGATTTCGGAGTCATGACAGTCATTGGTGCCGCAATGGTACTTCTTGCCGTTGGACTTGTCATTCCTTGGTTTGCCCTCGTGATGGAAAACGGTACGCCAAATCGGGAACGAAGGGTAAAAGAACACCTCGACCCTTATCTTAATCATCTTGTTTTCAGGATCACTCAGCATCCAAAACCAATACTTCTGGGCTCATTGGCAATTATCACATTTACTGGAATAGGTGCTTTCCAACTTCAAGTCGAAACAGACTTCACCAAAAACTTTCGACCAGAAAGCCCTATCGTCAAGTCATATGACATGGTTGAATCTCGACTCGGAGGTGCTGGTGTTTGGGACATTTTAATTCCAGTTGAACAGCCGATTGATGCGCAGGCTCTCGGTCGTGTTCGTGACCTCGAGAGCCGGATTCGAAATGAATCAACATCCGAAACAACAACTCAGGGTCTTACAAAAGTCCTTAGTATTGTTGATCTCCTTGATGCTATTTCACCAGTCCCCTTAACTGAACTGCAGAACTCCCCAGTCGGCAACATGATCGTTGGAACAGCAGTCAGTATTTTTCAGCAACAACTGCCCCAGCTTGCAACAAGTCTCATAGGCACAGATCCTCTAGACAACTCCACATGGGTGCGAGTCATGCTTCGAGCACGCGAAAAGCAACCGGCTTTCCTTAAACGAGCACTCATTAATCGTATCCGGACGACTGTCACAGAGATGTTTCCGCAAACAACAATAACTCCGGCTGGCGAAGTGACTGGCTTTTTTGTTTTACTCGCTCAACTTGTTGAGCGAATGCTTCAAGATCAGTGGCTTACTTTCCTTATAGCAACGGTTGGTATTTTCATATTTCTATCACTTGGTTTTCAGAGTGTCGTTATTGGTGGGATTACGCTGATTCCCAACACTCTCCCCATAGTTTTCATTCTTGGAATACTCGGCTGGGTCGGAGAGCCAATTAATATGGGAACTGCGATGATTGCTGCCGTATCTTTAGGGCTCTCTGTGGATAGCTCTATCCACTATACAACTGCTTTTCGTCGCCACCTTTACCAACGAGGTCACATTACTGAAGCGCTTCAGGCAGCCCATCAGACCGCTGGACGAGCAATGATATTTTCGACACTGGCCCTCGTCGTTGGTTTTCTCGCGTTAATGACAAGTGAATTCATACCCACCGTCTCTTTTGGAAGGCTCTCGTGCCTTACTCTACTGGGTGGGCTTCTTGGTAATCTTCTGGTTCTACCGGTCCTTCTTTCACTTGCAGCACGACGATTTCATTGGGCGAGTTGAAGCCACATACACAGCCTGCAACACTCCATATATTCGACTTAAATACCTATATAAATGCAAGAAGGGCCATACGATGTCGTCTGAGTTTCTAAACTATACACAAACTGATTCTGCAACTTCTGCTGTACATGCGGAGCAATCTCTTAACCCGGCTCGCTTTGAGGCTGATGCCCTTGTCGTATTTCTTGAATCCGACGGCCTTCGGGGACCACTTATAGAAATTGATAAATCTACTGGTGGACTTCTTCAGAAAATCTTTCAACAGGGAGAGCTTAAAGGAAAACGGTATGAATGCATTTCACTCTATGTCCCAAATGGCCTTGCCTGCAAACAGTTACTTGTAGTTGGCATCGGTCCTCGTGATGAAGTAAATGCTGGTGTGTTGTACGAAGCTGCTGGATCCGCGGCACGAAGATTATCCGGCAAACCAAGAGCAACTATTGGTTTTCTTGCTGATGGCACTTGGTCAAACGAAGAATTGGAACAGGCTGTCGCTGGATCGATCATGGGCGTGACTGGTCAGGACCTGTATCGATCAGAAAAACATCAAACACCTTTTGAAAAAACCGTCTGGTTGCAAGCACCTGTCGAGGTTGTTCAACGGGGCAGTATCATTGGTGAAGGGGTAAAACTTGCTCGCCGCCTGGTCAACATGCCACCAGATGACCTCTACCCAGAAACTTTTGCTGAAGAAGCCGCAACAATAGCAGGACGTGTTGGACTTGAAATTGAAATCTGGGATCAGGCACGACTTGAAAAAGAACGTTGTCAGGCGTTACTTGCAGTTGCCCGAGGCAGTACTCGAGCACCTCGAATTGTTCTTATGCATTACAGAGGCCCCGGATGCAATGACGTATCTCCAAGGCTAGCTCTTGTCGGCAAAGGCGTCACGTTCGATTCCGGGGGTCTTTCTCTTAAAACTTCAGAGGGAATGCTTGCCATGAAGTGTGACATGGCTGGTGCTGCTGCCGCGCTTGGTGCAATAGCATCAATCGCGGCACTGAAAGTCCCGGTTCACGTTGTAGCTGCTGTTGGGCTTGTTGAGAACATGACTGGTGGCAATGCCTATAAACTCGGGGATGTAGTAACTGCTCGAAGTGGAACAACGATTGAAATCCACAACACCGACGCTGAGGGCCGAGTCGTTCTTGCTGATGTGCTTGATGTTGTAGCTGATCTAAAGCCTTCCTGCATTATTGACGCGGCCACACTCACTGGCGCGTGCATGGTTGCTCTTGGCCGAGATATCGCCGGCGTTTTCACAAACAACCAAGCGTATTGTGATGTTCTAAAAAATGCTGCAAGTTCGGTCGGAGAACGAGTCTGGCAACTCCCAATGGATAAAGATTTCGATAGCCAGATAGCCAGTGATGTAGCTGATATTAAAAACGTTGGCGACGGTCGACTTGGTGGTGCAATAACTGCTGCAAAACTTCTTGAGAGATTTGTTCGAAATATTCCTTGGACTCATGTCGATATTGCTGGACCAGCTTTTGCTGATAAACCACGCCCCTCGATTGCAGGCGGAGGAACCGGTTCAATGGTGCGATCTTTTATTGAGTTCGCAAAGCGTCTCACATCAATAAAACTCGATGAGTAATTTATATATGAATTACCAAACTTTGTAGCAGTCACAGAATCAGCCCAACAGGCCCTCGAGTTCATCAACGAGTTCACCGAACCTCGCCAACGCCAAGCCCACGGGCTCAGGAGTCTCAAGGTCTACACCCGCATCACGAAGCAAATCGAGTGGCCATTTCGAGCACCCGCCACCCAAAAAGTTTAAATACGCAGTCAGTTCCTCCGGACCACCTTCAGTAACTTTTTTCGCGAGAGCGATCGATGCTGACAATCCAGTTGCGTACTTGTAAACATAGAATGCCCTATAAAAATGTGGAATTCGAAGACTCTCTAGCTCGAGCTCCTCATCTACCGCAAATCCTGATCCGAAATAATCATTGAGAAGCTCCCGGTAGAGAGATCGTATTTTTTCAAGGGTTAACGGCTCTCCTGATTCAACCGACGCGTGACTCATTCGTTCGAATTCGGCAAACATGGTTTGACGGATAATTGTGCCACGAATCGCATCGATCTCACGAGAAATTATGGCCGCTCGTTGTTTTGGTGTACTCGCCTTCGACAGAAGGTGACGAGTGAGCAACTGTTCATTGAATGTACTGGCAACTTCAGCAACAAATATCGTATATCCGGCATGCTGAAATGGCTGCGATTCAGCTGACAATCGGGTATGCATTGAATGACCCGCTTCGTGAGCCAGTGTAAACACATGCTCAATAACATCTTCTTGGTAATTCATCAGGATATATGGATCAGAATCGTATGTTCCCGAACTAAACGCGCCCGACTGTTTGCCGATATTCGGATACCGATCACACCATCGACCACGCAAGCCTCCCTCAAGTTTGTCACAATAAGCTTCCCCAAGTGGATGAAGGGAGGTGAGGATTTCCTGAACTGCTTCATTCCACGTATGCTTCTGATCTAACTCAGGCACCAGCGGAACATAACAATCATAATGGTGAATCTTATCGAGACCAAGAATGCGACGGCGCAAATCGTAATAGCGGTGGACTATTGGAAGATGTTCGCGAACTGCAGAAATGAGTTGATCATAAACCGTAATTGGAACATTATCTGCAAATAGTGCTGACTCAACAGCCGAGGGATGCCGTCGTACCTTTGCTGCGTATGCATCACGTTCATTGGAACCAGCAAGGGTTGCAGCCAGCGTGTTCGCATGAGCCTTATATTGATCATAATATTGATGAAAGGCATTCTTTCGGACCTCATGCACGGGGTCATGTAGCAGCGTTGTAAACGTTGCATTCGAAAGCTCAAGTTCATTGCCCTTGCCATCGGTCATGGTGCCGAATTTCATATCGGCATCCGTCAATTGACGAAAGACTTTTCCTGCGGTACCCGCGAAAGTCCCTTGCATTGCCAGTAATCTTTCTTCCGGCTCTGAAAGCACATGCGGGCGATTTCGAACTACTCGTTCAAGCATCAAGCGATATGGTTGCAGCTCGGGCGTCTCAAGCCACCCTTCCAGAACAGATGCCTCGATCGCCATAATTTCAGGCTGTAAGAAACTAGCCAACTCTCCAGCTGTTGTGGCTACATGCTGAAAACGCCCTGTCATTCGCTGTGCAGGTGTCGCCGCAGTGTCTTCACTCATACGCAGGTGGGCATATGTCCCGAGCCTATCGGCTTCACGATCAATCTCTAAGTCAAAGGCTAGACACTTGGCGAGCTGCTCAGGTGATTCGGCAAGTGTTCCGACATAATCTCGAAAAAGAGGAATACGTTTTCCCCATGCGATCAGTGCCTCATCCCAGTCGGCATCAGTAGCGAAAAGACTCTCAAGGTCCCAGGTATCACCCTTCACAACATCTGATCGTTTTGGCAAAGATTTCATTTTGCTTTCCTACAGAAAATTCCACAAAGTATTAGAGCCGCCAAACACCACTACCCCAAGCTAATCCACCACCGAATCCACAAATCAATACTGTACTCCCCGAACCTATTCGCCCCGCACGCCAAGCTTCATCGAGAGCAAGGGGAATAGATCCACTCGAAGTGTTTCCGTATCGGTCAAGATTGACAAGAAACTGCTCCTCCTTCAAGCCAAGAGCAGATCGAATACCATCAATAATCCGAAGGTTTGCCTGATGAAGAATAAAGAAATCAATGGACTCCATCGGTACGCCTGAATGTTCAATGACTTGACGAACATTTTCTTCAACTAATCGCACGGCCCATTTAAAAACTGCCCTACCATCCATTTTCATATATTGATCACCAGCCGCAACACCCTCCGCTGTCACGGGCTGCCGAGTACCGCTCATTGGACAGACAAGCAAATCGGACCCGCGGCCATCTGAGCCAAGTGACCAAGCAAGCAAACCTGTACTTTCTTGCTTTCCTTCAGCCCTTTCCAACAAGACAGCACCAGCACCATCACCAAAGAGTGGCCACGTTTTAATATCGGCTGGATTCACAACACGTGAATTCGTATCAACACCGATAACCATCGCAAGCTTACTTGAGCCCGTAGCGAGAAATTGGCCTGCTGTCACAAGCGCGTAAGCAAAACCAGCACAGGCTGCAGTCACATCCATCGCTGGGGCATTAACACCGATTTTTTCTTGAACGAGACAGGCCGTGGACGGAAGACTAGTGTCAGGCGTAAATGTCCCAAGAACAAGCAGGTCCACCTCTTTGCGACGGTTGGGACACGCAGCAAGCGCTCGCTCCGCTGCTTGAATAGCCAGATCACTTGTCGCCATTCCAGGGTCAACATGCCGACGCTCTTGTATGCCCGAACGACTCAAAATCCATTCCGGGTCACACCCAAGGTGGCCAAGGTCTGCGTTCGTGACGACTCGCTGCGGAACAGCACTACCGGAAGAAACGACACGAAAACCTAGGGCACGACCGAATCGTGATGGTCGAGGAGAAGTAAGTATTTCAGACATCAGATTCTCGTTGAAACAAACTTCAATGTATTGAATTGTGAGCAGGCCTGTAAATCAATCCAAAATTAATTTACAGGAGGTTTCGGGTTTGGTGCGGCATCGCCGGCAGGCGCAGCCTTCATTTTAATTACGGCTTTACGACCAAGGTGGATTTTCTTGTACTCTTCGTCCGACACAATGTAATACCAATCCGCAAAACGGCCGTTGAGTTCTTCAACCCGCTTCTTACCCGCAGCCATCTTTTCATCAAATGATTCCTGTTTACGACGATTCTCACGCTCTACTTGGCGGCGATTCTCAATGGCTGCCTGCATTGCCGCCTCAGCTTCATCAGCCTGCTTGAGCAAATCTGCAGCTGTTAAACCTTGATCCGAGGACGACTTTTCGTTGCCAGGTACTTTGCCATCCTTACCTTCATCGCTCGCTACGTCTTCTGCCTGCTTGCTATCCTCTTTCGTTTCTTCATTTTCTTCTGGCAGGGAAGGCAGAGTTGAAAGCTTAGGTTGCTCTAACAGGCCTTCATTAAATTGCGCCATGACCAAAAGATACCGAGCAGTTGTCTCGGCTGACTCTACTGCTGCATCGTTGCCTTGTTCTGGGTCTGCTTGCCCTGGATCCGTCACAGTTGTACCTGCGCCGAACCGTAATACATATTCAACTCCATCTTTCATGCCGATCACTGTCTGCCCCTCAGTCGAAAGAATCTGCCCTGAGGGCAAGGGAAGAAATCCTCTCTGCTGCAAAGACGACACAGCCGCAACGTCATTCACAAAATTCTCGGCAGCCTTCAAGTCTGAACTCAGGCCAGCCGGCTTACGTGCAACATCAATGATCTGCAAATCACCCAGAGCGTTGCGGAGGTCATTAAGTTTTGTCGAGTCTACTTCTTCATTTTCTTGTAACTCAACAGACACTGAATCTAATGACTCTTCGTCCGGAAAGTTCTCAAAGGAAGACAACAACCACGACGACTCTTTGTCGTCGTACATTAGACTAATTTTTTCATCACGTTGCTGACGGACTTCAAGTCGCCCACCTGACTCAACTGCAGAAAGAGAATAATTATCAAGCTCAACGGAACGAATATCCCATGGCGTCAACTTCAGTAAATCTTTTTCAATCCAATCACCAAACCGTGTTGTAAACTTTGAGGTATCGAGCTCTACTCGATAGACAGGATCCTGACCCGCCTTTCGAACAAAGCGTAGTCGCCGACTGCCACCGCCGACCCCTGATTGCTTATCTTCTTTTCCTATGATGAGTCGAGCAAGCTTACTCCCGGAAGCGTCTCTTATCTCAATCATTTGCCCTATGCCAGTCATTCCTGGCTTAATCTTCTCCTGATCTGGCTCAATAACCCCATACAGTTCATGATCAGTGGCACGCGAAGACACTTCATCGAGAGTTTTCAGGTCGACCAGTTCTGTTGCAGCCGCTGCGAGTTGATCTTTTGCATCAGCCGGATAATTTTGATGCGATGGTAGCACCCATACACCACCAGACTTAATCACTTTAAAAGGGTAGAGCGTTGCCAGTTCATCGTCATAGCGAATAATCTCAAGACTCGCAGCTTTCTCAGCGTCAGTTAATGCTGGAAAGAGGACACGTTCAGCTGCTGAGTCTACTGTAGCCGGCTTGAATCGCGGCTGCACCACCCACCCGAAACCCAAAAGCAAAAGTCCAGCGAAAACAAAAACAGCTGTCCTGCGCATTGCAGTATCACTCGTTCCACGCGTTTCTGAAATACTTTCCACGTTCATTGTGTTGTTCTACTCCGATTGAAATCTATCTAAGCCGTGACTTTGCCACGCCCTCACGTTCCTGAGCCCGACGACGGAAAAAGACAAAAAATGCAACAACCAGGGGCGGTATGGGAGGCAGCACCACAGCTAACCACTTTTGCCAGTCCTGCTCTTGCCTGATCGTTGCCTCAAGAGAGCGTTCGACCTGCTCAATTTCGATATCTCGCTTTCGCTTAAGCTGCTCAAGTTTTGTATCAAGCCTTCGTTGCGCTAATCGCTGCCGGCTTGCCAACTGTTGCACCGCTTGCATTGCAGCCTGACGATTGGTGTTTCCGCTCGACTCCATAGCCTCGATCTTTTTCTCAAACTCTCCGACTTCTTTCTGCATCTCCGAATTTGCGTCCTGCTCGGCTTTATCAAACTCAGTGATATATTCCTGCCTTTGAACATCCGCCATTTCACGTGCATCTGCGACTGTATCTTCGATACGCTCTAGCGTCCGATGCTTTGGCTTTCTTTTTCGAATTTCAAGAAAACGAACATCGTCAGAAAGCGTATCAAGGATGTTAAGAACAAAGGTGACATTATCAAAGTTCAAACCAAAGACTTCATCAGGACGATTCCTAAGACCAAAGATCTGAGGACCCATGAGATCGATATCTGCGACGACAATCGCTCGTATCGAGGTCTTCTCTTCACCGGCAGCACCTTTTTCAGAATCAATCACACCTGAGGTTCCGGGCAATTCACGATCCACTGCCGCGGCAAGAACCATCGCCTTACTCCCTGGCTTTTCAAAGATTCTTAACTGCCGCATATCTCCGCGGTTACCTAACACCTGCTCAACTTCAATCGTGCCCGAACGTGTTCCAGTGGTTACAAGTGGCGTCCACTCCAAGTTCGCTTTTTCATCTTTCGAAAGTGCTCCAGGAAAAGGAAATAGGACTTCTTGAAGTCCGCCTGTAATCGCATTTGCCTGATTAAAACTCTGAATTCCATTGCCATCATCTGATTCACCCATTTCAGCATCAATAAAAACGAACTCACTCGGCAACTCAAGTTTTGGATGAGGATTATAATCCTGCCAAACAACATATGGCGAAGACCCCATTTGGCCCATGAGCGGGCGGCTGCTACCCGCAGCCAGCTGAAGCCCCAACACATTCCAAAGCTGGCTCAAATCCCCTTTTGGTTGATTTTGCTGCTGAAGCATAGCCATTGGACCTCCCCCTCCTCCTCGCCTCGGCTGAGCAGTTCCGGGAACACCATTCATTAACACGGGCAATGGATCCTCAAAGATTGCAACTGGCTGCCCTGAACGAACTGCGGTGACAAAATTATTCATCTGCTCTGGGCCAAGACTTGATGGTTGGACAACCATCAGAACATCATATGTCTCAGTAATAGGAACCGCAGGATCAACCTGCACAACTTCGTATTGTTTCTCAAGCTCTTCTAAAACAGGCTGCCGAGGACGCTGCTGGCCTGTCGTCATATCGAAGCCTCCAAAAAGATCGGCGTCTGTCGTGACAACGCCAAGACGTTTCCTCTTCTGCTCTGCCACCGTACATATTGAGCGAATGAGTTCATATTCAACCGGTGTTCCCCGGTCAAAAAATGGCACCACAACTTTTTCCAAACCACACGTAAAGGCACAGCCAAGAAAAATATCTTCGTCTCGAAATGCCCCTCGCTCCCGGGACAAAACGGTTACTGGCTCAATACCAAACTGCTGACTAGCCAAAGACGCCGCCTCTGTCTTTGTTTCAGTTTCTACTACGTCGACACGCAACTTGCCGCCGCTCAGGCGTTGGAACTGCCGCAGCATATTAAGTAGCGTCAGCCGTGTCTGAGCATAATCCTCAGGAACAGCAGGACTAACGTAGGCTGTGACTTCGATAGCTTGCTCAGCTTGCAACCCTGATAGCAACCGCTTTGTATCAGGAGACAACGAACTAATCTGTTCAGCAGAAAGATCTGCCCGCACGTCGTAAGCACGAAACATAAGCACGACGCCAAGGGCAGCGACAGCTAGCCCAACCGTACGCACAACAAAATGAGCACCCATCCTCGCACCGTCGCGTCGACCCGTCCAATGACGACGACCGATCAGTACCATCGAAACATAAAGACACACGACCACAATGCCTAGAAAGTAGCCAACTGCTGACAGGCTGACTATGCCTCGACCGAAATCAATAAAATTTTCTGTCAGGCTCCAAGAACGGATGATCGCAGCAAGCTTTGGCCCCATGACGCTACTAGCCTGATCGGCAACAACCAACGGTGCATTCAGGGCCAAGCCGAGGATAAATGACACAGTCAGATTGCTTGTCAGAAAACTTGCAACCATACCGATTGCAAGCATTGCCAGACCGACAAACCAATACCCTAGATAATTTGTAAGAAAGAGCCCTGGATCAGGATTGCCCCAGATTTGCAAAATAATCAGATTGCACACGCACGAAAAGATGAGTGCGACGGTGTAAATGCCAACAGCCGAAAGATATTTCCCTACCACAACCTCGATGTCACTCGCCGGGATGGTCAGGATTAATTCGTCCGTTCCCTGCCGCCGCTCATCAGCCCAAACACTCATCGTAATCGCGGGAATAAAGACAAGCAAAATATACGGCAGGTAGCGATTCAACTGATCTAGGTTCGCAAGATTTGAATTGAAGAATTCTGGCGGCCAAAAGGCGGCAAGAGAACCCAGCAGGACGAATACACATATAAATACATATCCAGTTGGGTTTGAAAAATAAGAAACAAAATTTCGCTTAAAAACTGCATCGAGCACATACCACTTCATGGCCAATCAATTCCTCTCTCTACGAGTCAATGACAGTTCAAATGTATGATTCATGAATAAACAATTCTGGGCCATTCTTCTGAACGCCAAGCACCTGCTTGCAACACTTTCTCTTACTGGAAACGATGTCCGCTTAAAAATGCATGTCATGACGCCCGCGTCAATTCATAAAAACGTTCATCGAGTCGCTCGCCTCCGGCGGTGAGTTCCGCTGGGGTGCCGTCGAACCGCATGCGGCCTTCCGCAATAAGAATAACCCTGTCAGCCATTGCCTCCACCTCTTGAAGAATATGAGTGGAAAGCAACACTGTTTTTTCTTGACCTAACCTTCGAATGGTTTCTCTCACTTCGCGAATTTGGTTTGGATCAAGCCCACTCGTTGGTTCGTCGAGCACCAAGACATCCGGCTCGTGCAAAAGCACTTGTGCCATTCCGACGCGTTGGCGGAAGCCTTTAGACAGTTTTCCAATTGCTTTCCCAATGACGCTACCGAGTTCACACTGTTTTACTACCGCCTCAATTCTTTCTTCACGATAGGGTGACTTGAGTCCACGGGCGTCAGCAAAAAACTCGAGCAATGTCCTAGGTGTCATGTCAGGATAGAGCGGCCCATTCTCTGGAAGATAACCAAGCTTCTTGGCTGCTGCGAGCCGGTCAACGGACATGTCGAAGCCAGCGAGCATTGCCCTCCCTGCAGACGGAGCCAGATACCCAGTAAGCATTTTCATTGTTGTACTCTTACCTGCACCATTAGGGCCCAAGAACGCAACGATTTTACCTCGCGGTACGCGAAATGAAATATCCTCTGCTGCAATGAAACTACCGTAGTATTTACAAAGGCCGCTCGCTTCTATCATCGCTTCAGATGTAGTCGATGTACCAGTGTCCGCGTCCTGCGGTGCATTATTTACTGTGGCCGTCATGTCTGATTCTCACTTCATTCGCATCGAACTATTTGTTTCTGAACGCTAAACAAAGAGTTTCCTCTGTAAGTACGACAAAGGAAACCTCCAGGAAACTACATCTTATCGATTATTTTTGGCAAACAATCCCCTGTTGATGAAACCGCAGGGGAACCCGATTCAATCGCCGTCTGCCACGGTTCGGCCACCTCCCGTTGCCAACAGAGATGGACTCGCCACGTGTCTGATGTCGCTGGGTAGTCTGACCTTACGTGGACACCTCGGGTTTCAGTCCGAACAAGAGCCGAATGGATCATCAGACGGCCCACCTCAAGAAGATTCTGCAACTGCCACCCCTGAGGCCCCGAAAATTGCTTACGTAAAACATATCGACACCAACCATCAACTGTTCGGAGAGCCTCTAGCAATGATTCTCCAGATCGCTCGACACCGACATGACGCCACATCAAGCTTCGCAGAGAATTTCTAATATCAGAAAGGTCTAGTGGCTCTCCTTCAGGCGGATCCGCAGGATCAACTGCCCGTAAATGAGCAAGAGATGGAACCTCAAGAACTTCATTCTCTTCGCCTCTTCGATCTGCTCCCTCAAGTTCATAATTTATTTGCTCACCCGCGCGACTTCCAAATACAAGCCCTTCCAGAAGACTATTACTCGCTAGTCGATTTGCACCATGCAAGCCACTTGAAGCCACCTCGCCCGCTGCAAAAAGACGTGGTATCGACGTTTGGCCATTTGAATCTACCGAAACTCCGCCAATCATATAGTGTGCTCCCGGACGAACTGGGATTCGATCTGTCGCCAGATCAAGACCAAACTTTCGGCAAAGCTTTTCCATTCCCGGAAATCTTTTCCGAACCATCTGACTGTCGAGGTGAGAAAGATCTAGATACACATTGGAGTGTGATGTTCGATGCATGACTTCTGTAATAGCTCGTGAAACAATATCGCGTGGTGCCAATTCAGCACGTGCATCAAACTCTGGCATGAATCGATGCCCTTCACGATCCACCAAATACGCCCC
>JABHNP010000345.1 GCA_018694455.1 Planctomycetaceae bacterium
CTCAACTTTCATCGGTGGCCCCTTATGGAGTTGAAGGGCGATGATTCCTTTTCTTTTTGCTTCCGGATGATTATCTGTCAGGTCCATTGTTGTAATACCATTCACCTGATGAATCTGCCGGTTACCAACGGCGGTGATTGTCAGTTCATTCCATTCGCTATCAACGAGTTTCTGGTTCTTATCTCCGACCTCACCGATAACTTCTGGCTTGCCATCATCACCTACAACAACCTTCTGAAATCGTTTCGCAATAATTCCTCGCCATTTCTCAGCGTAAAGCATGCCGTAGAATTCGGGCTTGGGGTGCAGATCCGCTTGATATCCTTTGACTGCAAAGCCTTCTGGCTCACCAAACAGTTCGCTGCGATACTGCACGCCGGTGTTGTTGCCAGAAAAGCGAACTTTCAACTTCAAAATAAAGTTACCGACGTCGCCACCCTGCCAGACAAGAAATGTATTACTTTCTAAAGGATCATTTTCTGTTGTCTGCCCAAAGATTGCACCGTCTTTCACAGACCAGAGCCCTTCTTTGCCAGCCCAGCCTGACAAGTCCTTCCCGTTAAAGAGCGATTGAAACTCCTCTGCGTGTGCCGCAACAGCAAACACAAAGAAAAGAGGTAGTGCTAAAATTCGTATCATCAATCGAATCCCTTTCGTACTGTTTCATTTCCGAATGAGGTTGTTCAACGTGCCATATCACTCCACGAACAACTCATCTCAACCATCATCTAGTCTCTACCCAATGGTGAATAGGACAATTGCTGCACGTTTTTGTATATATCAGACGCGACTCGGCAAAAACTCTGTTATCAAGCACGATAGAACCATCAAACTAAATCACACACAACCCAACCTTCGAATGAGTCAACTCAAACGAAACTGCAGGATTTCGTGAACTCTCACAACTCATCATGCCTTTGAATTTTCACATCCCGAGTTTGTAAAGACCCCGAAAAATGACCGACACCACACTTTTCAATTGGCTCTAGAAATCGCTCACTAGAGACCGCATACGATTTCTCATCTATAGAAACTATAGCCTTATCACCCCCGAAGGTAACACTCATTTCGTGCCACTGGTTGCAGGCAGAGTAATGGTCGTGCTTCACGATTGTAGCCTTTTTATCCGCATGCACACTTCCGTCATACGTCACAAGAGCGAGAACATCCCTCTCGTCTTTTCCTTTTCCGGGGGCACCATTCACATATACCTTGAGTGCGTGCGTTGCCTTCCCATTGGGCTTGCTATCAAAAACAAATACCAAACACTTCTCATCACTTGCCTTCCACGAAAGAGAAAATATTCCCTTCCGAAACGGAACGGTGTAATAGGTAATAGGGCCATGACCAGTTGCATCAACTGAACCCGTAACTGTACGAACACCACGGCTCACCTCTGCCAAACCTCGCAGCAACAGAGTTTGTTTTTCAGACGGACACACTACTTCAAGATCCGCAAGAACATTCGACCCACAAGCAACAAGCATGCCTATTACAACACTAAACCGCAGCATACTAATTTCCTCTCTTTCGACTATTTCGATTTTCCTGAAACACTAGGAAACGGTTGAGCCGTCTTGGCAACCTTAGACTCCCAATTTTCTAAGAGATCGCTCATTTCCTGGAATCGCTCCGGACTGGTTTGAGAAATATCATTCTGCTCAGCAATATCGTTGTCTAAATCAAACAATGTTGCCGTGTACTTTTCATTATTTTTCTTATAGCTGCGGAGATATTTCCACGCTCCCTGCCGAACAGCAGACTGACGAATACTATTTAGGTTTTGGCGGAACTTAATATCTCGCCGCCGAAAGAAGAGGGGTCTCGTTTCAGAAACCTGCGCCTCTCCGAGAAGCGACGGCACCATATCAATTCCATCAAATGCCTTATCCTCAGGTGGACTCACGCCACCGGCAGCTGCAATCGTCGCGGTAAGGTCCATCGCCGAAATTGGTACCGCAGACTCCTCACTTGCCGGAAGCACGCCCGGCCAACGAAAAATCAGTGGTACTCGGACACCACCTTCTAGCAAACTTTGCTTTGCACCACTCAACGGAAAATTTCGCGAAACACCCTGCGCACCACCATTGTCACTCGTCAGAATGACCAGTGTATCGTCAGAAATGTTTTCCTTATCAAGTGCACCAAGAACACGCCCAATCTCTAGGTCAAGTCTTTCAACCATCTTGATGAGTGTCTTACGTTCCTTGCTCCCGGGTGGATCCATCAACTTGTCAGGATCCTGATACGGACTGTGCGGTGCCTGAAACGCCAGGTAGATAAAAAATGGCTTTTCCTTCCTATTCTCAATAAAATGGATCGCTTCATCGGCAAAAATCGTGTCTGACCAGACACCTTCACGATCGAAAGGCTCACCATTCTTGTAGAGATCATGCTCTCCAGTTCGCACTAACTTATGCGTGTAATAGTCGTGATTAAGATGAAGACCAACCCAATGGTCAAAACCGAAGTCATTTGCCCGACGGCGATTCAGGTTTGACACATTCCACTTGCCGAAGCATGCGGTTTCATAGCCTACGTCTTTCATCATCTGACCAATTGTCAGATGCCTGACGGGATCGAGCTCTGGAACACCGCCACCAAAATAGTCTTCGTACGTTGGGCCAAATCTCGCTGGATATCGGCCTGTAAGAATCGCAGCCCGAGAGGGCGAACAAACCGGGAAGGCTGCGTACCCGTCGGTGCAGCGAACCCCGTCACGTGCAAGCTTATCCATGTGTGGAGTTTTAGTATCTGGACATCCATAGCAACCAACATCACCATACCCGAGATCGTCCGCTAGAATGAGCAATACATTTGGTTTTTCGCTCGCAACTGAAACGGACGCAGTGACGCACAGTGCAAGAGTGACAAGTGCGATGTTGCATCCTCTCACAAGACTGATCAGGTTCTTCATAGTGACCTATATTGTTCTCTGTAACGAAATGATAAAAAAATTATTCCGGTGTTTAGCTGCTTCTGTTTATGACTCTACATCAAGGGATAATGCTTCCTGCTGATCATCCTCTGCCATGGTTTGAGTCACATGGATATCATCAAGTTCAACTCCCTTTTCCCCACCGTTCTGCATCCATAAAACTTTTTGTTTTTCCTGATCAAAACATGCATGCCTCAGTGTTTTCTTCCACTTCTTCTCATCCAGATTGATGGTGACAGTTTCACCAGAAAACTGAACCCTGACGTGGTGCCACATATTCTTCGTGAGATCAATGCTTTTCCGTGGGTACTTCATATTCAGACGATAGGCTCCGCTTACCTTATCTGCTGGACGACTGTTGTTCTGACGATTCGGATGGTTCGGATCAAGTGAATGCGAATCGATCTGAAGCTGAATGCCTGTTCGCATCAACTTGACTCGCAACATATGGTCAACACTCCCATACCCATCATCTCCATCCACGAAAAACCAGACCATGCCGCCTTGCTCAAGATGCCGGTACCGAAATGAAATGGTGAGGTCTTTGCCGCCGACACCCAGATACACGAGGGGCGGATATTTACCGCCACTCTCACCTCTCGTCCACAGAACACCGTCGCGGACTTCCGTATTTTTATTTGGGATGTCTGTCAGAAAAGAAGAAGCCAGACTTTCCGCACTGAACTGCTCATGAATGGTACTCTGTTGCCCGCAAGACACCGATTGCACTGCAAGCATCCAAATGAAGACACTCGCTACAGAAAGATAAAAATTATTTCGCACTGAACCTTACTTTCCTGAAGCGGTCGACCCTGCCTTGTTACTTTTTGACCGTCTTTTCCGGCCCACACTCTCAACAGAAGACGACTGGAATGTATCGAACCAATCCTGAGCCATCAGGCCGGGGTGCTGTTTCTCAGGAACTGACTCGGCAAGGCTGTTTTTGATTTCTGTAAATTCTTTTCGATCAGCCAGATTCGTCCATTCATCTGGATCATCGTGATGGTCATAGAGTTCTTCTGATCCATCCTCGTATCGAATATATCGCCATCGTTCTGATCGCACTGATGTATTCCCGCTTCCATACGATGATACAGCTGGGCCTCTTGGATGATCAGGATCATCCAATTGTGGCTTCACTGATTTTCCATCAAGCCACTCTGGCACTTCAAAGCCTGCAAGATCCACAAGTGAAGGATAGACATCAATCAAACTGGCCGGCTGGAGGCATGTCGTCCCTGCTTTAATTCCAGGACCACTCACAATTAATGGAATATGTGTCGTCTGTTCCCAGATTGCTCCTTTGCACCAGTGTTTTTTCTCACCAAGGTGCCAACCATGATCGC
>JABHNP010000346.1 GCA_018694455.1 Planctomycetaceae bacterium
CAGTTCGAGTAAATGCTTGGAGGACAAAGACTAATGCAATGGCTGCCTCACACGCTGCAACGGAAAGCACGAAAACTACGAGGACATGTCCACCGAAGTCGCCGTGATAGCGGCTCCAGGCTACAAGACTGACCGAGATACCTTGGAGCATGAGTTCCGCTGAAAGAAACATGACAATTAAGTTGCGTCTTGAAAGAATTCCAATAAGTCCGAGGCTAAATAAAATTGCTCCAACCATTAATCCATTTTGGAGAAGCGCAAGGGCGGCGCCAAATAGTATGGTGAATGTCATATCTGGCTCCCTTCTTGCAACGAGGATGCCTCAGTTTGGCTGCCCTCGAGGCCATTGGAAACGATTGCAATGGCTCCAATTAAAGCTACAAGCAAAAGAATGCCTACGGCCTCAACGGCGACGAGATGGTGCCCGAAGAGTTCACCACCAAGCCGTGCCACTTGATCGGAAGCCAAAAGATCTATGCTCTCATTTGGTGTTTGGTTTACAGCGGTGCCACCGAGCGCAGCTGCCCTTGAGGGAGGACGGCAGCACAAAGGTTCTTCGGCAGACAGCCGCCCAATGGAAAGTGATAGAAGTCCAAGGAGGACGGCCCCAGCTACTGTCGAAAGCATCGGCTCATTGGTAATTCGGTCTGATGTTGTGAGGCCAGTTGGTTGAGCTAACATTAAAACGAAAAGAAACATTACTAAAATAGCACCCGCATATACGACTATTGTTGCAACGCCAAGAAATTGAGCGCCTAAAACAAGAAGCACCCCAGACACACCTGCCAAGCAAAGAGCGAACCAGATTGCTGCGTAGACAGGAGAGCGGCATGTTATCGTTGCAGCAGCACTGACCACAGCAACTAGTGAAACCATAAGGAAAGTAGCTTCTTCTCCAAGGTTTCCAAGTCGTTGTCCTGTAACGATAAAGAGACTCAGAGTTACGAGACCAAGAAGCCAGCCAAGGCGTCGCGCCGTCTTACTACTCCGGCCGGATTTTGGAAGTAGCAAGTAAAGGCTGACTGCAAGACACGTAACAGCCACTGCAAGCAGGATACCTGGAGCAATGAAATCAAAGCTGGCAGTTTCGGGAAATAACGCATTCCAGGGGATCACAATGTTCCCCCTAGGTCTGCTGATTTCATTGGTTCAGCATCTTTTGTCATGTCGTACACACTAAGTAGCTTCTCTTTGTCAAAAACCATTTCTTCACGACTCTTCCCTGTAAGGTCGAGAAGACTTGTAAGTTCAATAGCATCAACAGGGCATGCCTCTTCACACATGCCACAGAAAATACAGCGGAGTTCATCAATTTGAAAGCTTTCGGGATACTTTTCACGGTCTTCCCACGGGCTTTCAGTCGCGACGATATCTATGCAGTGGGCAGGGCATGCCGTGGCACAAAGAAAACATGCAACACATTTCACGCGGTCGTTCTCATCTCGATTGAGTCGATGAACACCTCGGTAGATGAGTGGATTGCCGATAGTGGGACGTTGTTCTGGAAAGCTCACCGTGTTTTTCTTGCTAACAAGATGACGACCTGTGGTAGCAAGTCCTTGGATAAAAAGTGGTAAGTAGAGCCGCTCTGCAAGACCGAGTGGTTTTTCATCAATCCATGTAATTCCAGGATCAGACGGTTTCATATTACACCTCCACCAGATCAGGTGATTGTTTTTTAATAGAAGAATTTTGAAGATTCTGCGTTTGAGTAAATGAGTTGGGTGTACGGATTGGTCTGTTGTCCGTTGCTGAAGGAGTAAGTAGGCCAGCGCAAATCCATCCTCCAAAAAAGATAAGCCAAGGCCCTCCAATTGTAAAAAAGGCCGCAAGGCCAGTGCCAAGAGTAAATTCAAGAATAGTCCGGAACTCCTCTACAGTTGCAACAACAACAAGATTCAGTAGTCCAAGGGGCAGCATGACTTTCCATGCGAGATTCATGAGTTGATCAAATCGGAAACGGGGCCAACTCCAGCGGACCACCATGAAGAAAAGAATCACAGCAAATATTTTGGCGGAAAGAATGCCGAACCTCAAAAAGGCACCAAGCCAGGTGACTTCTTGAGTACTCCCAGTGATTCCCCAGAAGTGCCATCCTCCTAGAAACATAATCACGATGAGAAAAGCAGCTGTAACCATATGAAGAAATTCAGAAACGAGGAAAAGGAGTAGCTTAATTCCAGCATATTCTGTGTGGTACCCACCGACTAATTCTTGCTCAGCTTCAGGAAGGTCAAAAGGTAACCGAGCAGCTTCAGCAAAACTTGCAATAAGGAAGACAACAAATCCAAGTGGTTGAGCAAATGCGTACCAGAGACCGGTCTCCGCTTGTTTGGTCATAATAATATCAAGCCGTAAAGAACCGGCTGAGAGAACTACGCCCAGTAATCCCAACCCGAGCGGGATTTCGTAGGCAATCAGTTGAGCACTGCTTCGTAGGCCACCAAGAAACCCGTATTTATTGTTGCTCGCCCAACCTCCGAGAAGAACACCATAAATGGCGATACTTGAGAGCGCAAAAACCCAGAGAACACCAACATCAAGTCCGGGGGCGACCAGAAACGGTACTGGATCTGGAAGGCCGGGAATATTGAGTGGTGGGAGCACGCTGCCAAAAGGTATAGCAGCAAAAATAGCCAGGGAGGCAGTCAAAAGAACCAATGGAGCAGCGTTATACAAAGCTTTATCGACATGACTAGGTGTGAAATCCTCTTTGAAGATAATTTTTAGACCATCTGCAAGTGGTTGCCCCAATCCGAAAAGACGAATCTTCGTCAATGGAATGCCAACTCGATTTGGGCCTCGTCGGTCCTGAACCCAAGCAGCAATCCATCTCTCAACCAGAACTAAATACGCAGCAGCTGTCATGAGCCCACCAATAAGGAGACCAATTTTCACAAGTGCAGCAAGAGTTTCTGGTGTTGGAAGGAGTCCGGTCATAGATTCTTTTAAAGAGGGTAGTGCTTGATGGTCTGCTGTTCGTGAGTTTATGTTCCTGTGACCTGCTGCAACCTTAGGTCTACGCCAAGAGACGGCATGTCACCTGAAAGGGCTGCAAACCCGACTGAGTTTTTAGCTATTGTTTCCCGAATGCTCTCGGGATCATAAAGGCCCTGTCGCCCAAGAAGGCTCCAGAATACTCGGCCCTCAGGCCAGACCCCAGCTGGAGGCCGGATAGCTTGTTCAAAAGTCTGCGCCCTATGCCCACAATTCACCCAGGTGCCATTACGTTCGGCGAATCCAGCAGCTGGCAGGCACCATGTAGCACGTTTAGATAGAGGAGAACGAAACAAGTCTTGAACTACAAGGCAGTTCATATTGTCAAAAATAGCCGCGGACTCTTCATCACACCATGATGTCTCAGGTGTTGGATAACCGGCTGTAATCCATGCGGACTGGACGGTTTCTGTTCGTATCTGCTCAAGAAATTCTTCCCATTCAGGGACGGTACTGTTTTCAGTAAGAGCTCCGAACATACTCAGTATCATTTCAATACCGATACGATTCGGAGACTTCTCTCCGCGGATCGTGAATCCTCCGGGAAAGGATTCGTCATGACCGGTTGATGGCACATGGCCCATCGCGAGATATGCGTCCGGATCAATTGATCGTGCGACGGCACAAAGCATCCAAGCTTCTTCTATTGTGAGCATAGGCGAGACAGCAACGCCTAGTCGCCCCGCATCATTTAGGTCCTTTGAAAGTTGGCCGAGAGCAGAAGTCCATTCAACAGTGTTCCAATGTGCATGATTGCGGTGGCTTACTTCCACAATTCGTGTTGCATCATGAAGATGATGCCATCCATACCGGCCCTCATCACACATCCACCATTTGTTTATATGCGGATTTTCTCTTGGCTTGAGTCGGTACACGGTGTCTTGGTTATGTTCTGTCACTATCGAACAACCTGTTGCACAACCACCACAGACATTTTCTGTTTTCTTTAAAAACCAGACTCTCTGTTGATATAAAAAATCTTTGTCACCCAAGGCCCCTACTGGACAAAGGTCAACAACATTTCCAGATAGTTTGTTGTCTAGAGGAAAGCCAGGGAAGGTATCTATTTCTTCCTTCGCCCCTCGAGCGGAGACCATAAGCTCTGCTGTGCCAGATACCTCTCTCGTGAAGCGGACGCACCGAGTGCACATGATGCAGCGGTCGACGAAGAGCGTTACTGTTGGTCCAACATCTCGTCGGCGGCTACTGAATGGATGAATGTCAGCCCGCCGTTCGCTCTGTCCGTGTTCAAAGTGATAGTCCTGAAGAAGGCACTCGCCAGCCTTGTCACAAATTGGACAGTCGATCGGATGATCGATAAGGAGGGCTTCCTCGATGCGGGCACGACTTTCACGCACAACCTCACTGTTGGTGACGATAACAGTCCCATCTTTAACGGGCGTTTGGCACCCGGGTACAAGCTTTGGGACCATTGAGACGTCACCGGTTTCAGCATTTCGCGTCCCTGCCTGAATAAGGCACATGCGGCAACTGGCGACAACAGAAAGTCCTGGATGCCAACAGTAGTGTGGAATCTCCACACCAGCGCGGCGGGCGACTTCAATGCAGTTAAGCCGTTCATCCGCGTCGATTTCGATTTCTTGACCGTCAACAAGGACTGTGGGCATAGTAAAATAGGTAGCAGTAAAAGAATTAGTGAGCGGTGACTATTGGCAAGGCAGGAACAGGATCAGTTTCCATATAGCCAGTCGGATTCGTCTGTTTGATGTAGTCTTCAAATTCATCTCGAAATTTTGTGATGGAATTCTTTATTGGCCATGCGGCTCCGTCGGCCAAGCCACAGATTGTTGACCCTGGCATCATTCCCATGGTGTCCCCAATTTCCGTAAGGAGATCGAGATCACGTAATCTACCCTTTCCAGCTCGGATTCGCTCAAGCATCCGGAGAGACCAGTTGGTTCCTTCTCGGCAGGGAGTGCATTGACCGCAGGACTCGTGTGCAAAAAAACGACATGAATTATGTAGGAAGTCAACAATACTGACAGTATCATCGATGACAACAACAGCTGCCGTTCCGAGCCCAAGGCAACCAACCGTTCCCGGACCAGTAAAATCCAGTGGCGTGTCAAGTTCATCTTCAGTCATCAACCCCATGGAGATTCCTCCAGGAATGACTGCTTTTGCACGGCGGCCTTTCCAGACACCACCACCAAAGCGATCAATCAATTCACGTGCCGTGATACCGAGGGGTGCTTCATAGCACCCAGGTTTTTCCACGTGACCAGACAAGCAATAAAGCTTCGGTCCGTAGCTTCCAGGATCTCTTGGATTATTTGGATCAGCGGGAATACCAATCGAGCGAAACCACTCAATGCCACGCCTGGCAATCTGTGCAACGCATGCCATTGTCTCGATATTGTTCACAACCGTGGGCTTCCGGAAAACACCTTCAATCGCAGGAAAGGGAGGCTTGATTCGAGGCCATGCCCGTTTGCCTTCAAGGCTTTCGATGAGACCAGTTTCTTCTCCACAAATATAAGCAGCTGCGCCACGATGAAGGTATATGTCGAGAGAAAATCCACTGCCATGAATGTTGTCGCCAAGAAGCCCCGCCTCGTATGCCTCATCAATAGCTTTTTGAAGCGCATCCCAGCTCTTTGGGTATTCATATCGTAGATAGATGTATGCAGTACTGGCTCGTGTGGCATAGGCCGATATTATTATTCCCTCAAGAACTTGGTGGGGGTCATCTTCCATAAGGATTCTATTGTTGAATGTGCCTGGCTCACTTTCGTCTGCATTAACACATAGATAGATTGGCCCTGGATGATCTTTCGGAAGAAACGTCCACTTTAAGCCGGTCATAAAGCCAGCCCCCCCTCGCCCTCGAAGGCCAGAGGATTTCACCAATTCAACAACTTCAGCCGGCTTTTTTTCTACAAGTAACTTTTCAAGTGGGTCATATCCACCACGACTGCGGTAGCTTTCAATACTGAAGCCATTCTTGATACCAGCAGCTTCGAGGAGTACGGGTTGAAATGTGTCAGAGAACTTCATTCGTGCTGCCTCCCGACAGATTCGAGGAATGCATCTGCTTTTTCACTCGTAAGATCTTTATGCAAATCATTTCCTGCAAGCATACAAGGTGCAAAGTCACAGGCGCCGAGGCATTCAGCAGGCTCAATAGTAATGGTGCCGTCGGGCGTTGTTTCGCCAGGCTTTATTCCAGCTTTTTTGCATAAATGGTCAAGCACTTGTTCGCCACCACGAAGAGCGCATGAGATAGAGCGACATACGAACGCTCGAACTTTTCCATGTGGCTTTGTTTGATAAAAGAATTGGTAAAAAGTAAGAGTGTCTTGAACTTCTGCCGGGGCGAGATCGAGAAGTTTTGCTATCTCTACGACAGCTTCTAGTGGAACATGTCGGAGTTCATCATGAACAATATGAAGTGCGGGCAATGTTAGGGCTTGTTTGGTTGGGTACCGCGAAGCCAAAGCTTCGATCCGTGCAACCATGTCGTCGGTAAGAATTCTGTGATTTGCAATCATCGGTCAAGCTCCGCGGCAATAATATTCAGGCTTCCAAGCACTGCCACAACGTCCGAAAGCGTATGTCCCCGAATAAGATGCGGAAACATCGCGAAGTTCAAAACAGAAGGAGGTCTGCATCGAGCTCTGTAAGCCTGGTCCTCACCATCACCAACAATATAAAATCCTAGCTCGCCATTCGGTGCCTCAATGGCGGCATACGACTCTTCACACGGAACCTCGAATCCCCTGTTACTCATGCTGAGTTCGAAATGTGAGATAGTTCCTTCGATCGTTGAGTACACCTGATTTTTTGTGGGAAGAGTCATTCTTTCATCGATGCCAATATTTACAGGGCCGCTTGGCAGATGCTCAATGGCTTGCTCAACGATTTTGAGGCTTTCTCGCATTTCTTGCATCCGAATGAGATACCGCGCGTAGCAATCACCAGCTGAGGCACAGGAAATCTGAAAGTCAAAATCACTGTATGCAAGGTAGGGATCGTCTCGCCGAAGATCCCGGGTAACACCGCTTGCCCGAGCAACGGGGCCAGTTGCGCCTCGGTTAATA
>JABHNP010000376.1 GCA_018694455.1 Planctomycetaceae bacterium
AGGATTACTATAAAAGGCGATCGAGCAGCGGACTGGTTAGAGTCTATTTTGACCCGTCAAGTTCGTGATTTATCGGTAGGTCGATCTAGATATACGTTAATAACCGGCGTCGATAGCACTCAAGAAACGGTTCAGCTCAGCGGAGATCCCGTCATACTCGATGATGCGATTGTGGCTCGGCTTGGCAATTTCGAGGACGGTGGTCAGCGATTCTCGCTCGTAGTCAACGCCAGTAATCGGCCACGAGTTGTTCGCTGGCTCAAAGCCTGCTTGCCGCAAGAGGGCGTGAGCCTCCATGACATTACAGAAGAAACAGCAATGATTGCGGTACAAGGGCCACAGGTGTTTGGGTGTGATCAGGAGGGCATTCTTGCAGGTCCGTTGGCAAATATTTTTAGCCCTGAAATTCTTGGAAAGATTGCTGCCTTAAAGAACTATGGGGCTTTAGATACTGAATTCGATGGAAAGCCAGTGCTGGTGAGCCGCTCGGGCTATACCGGTGAGGATGGAGTAGAGATTATTGTGAGTGCGGTAAGCGCCGTTGTGCTGTGGGAGCGATTGTTAGAACATAACATGGCCAGGCCGTGTGGCTTGGGTAGTCGAGATACCTTACGGCTCGAGGCAGCTATGCCTCTTTATGGTCACGAGTTGTGTGAAACAACAGATCCTTTTTCAGCTGGCCTTGGATTCGCGATCAATGTTGAGGGTCGAGATTTTCCGGGATCTGATGGAATTCGAGCTCGACGTGCTAAGGGCAATCGCTGTCGTGTTGGGCTTGTATTTGATTCACGTCGGGCAGCTCGAAGCGGTGATCGAGTCTTGCTGTCGCAGGATGGCACTGAATCGGTCTGTGGAGAGATTACGAGTGGAAGTTTTTCACCAACAAGTGAACGAGGAATTGCTCTGGCAGTTGTTGACCAAGCTGTTAGCAAGCCAGGCCAAGAACTTAAAGTAGTGGTGAGAGGAGTACAGCTGCCTGTGAAAGTTGTCTCTCTTCCATTTTATCGTCGATCCCCCTAGTTATGAATCAAAAGTATTAAAAGTCTGATCTGTTTCCAAGCCTGTTACCCTTTGGAGAAATACCATGGAGAAGTCTCGCCGCTACGCTAAGTCACACGAATGGGCACGACTCGAAGATAATGGTTCAGTGACAATCGGTATTTCTGCGTATGCAGTTGAAGCTTTAACCGACCTTGTTTTTATGCAATTACCTGACGTTGGTTCGACGGTGACAGCAGGAGAGTCTTTCGGTGAGATCGAAAGTGTGAAGGCTGTGAGTGATCTCTACGCTCCGATTTCAGGAAAAGTAATTTCGGTGAATACAGAATTGCCGAGTCAACTTGAAACGCTTAATAACGATCCTTACAACAGTGGCTGGATTATTTCTGTTCAGCCGGTGGCAGTTGAGCAACTTGATGCATTATTCGATCAGGAAGCATACGACAAGCTGATTGGTGGGTGATGGGTTTGCCAAATCACAGAGCATCGTACTCAGATCAGAGTCAGAAGAGTGTGCTTCGTGTCTGGCGAGACCCCTCGGCAGCCGGTGGATTAAATATGGCTGCTGATGAGGCACTCGCCAGACGGTCTGAAGAAACGAATAGCGTGCTTATGCGATTGTACGGTTGGCAGCCGCATACTGTGTCACTGGGTTGTTTTCAAAAGATTGATGATTTTTCGAGGGCGAGTTTTCTTGCTCATTGGCCGGTTGTTCGCCGTCCAAGTGGCGGTGGTGCAATTATTCATGGTACCGACGTTACATATGGGCTGGCAGTCCCTAGTAGCCATAATTGGAGCAAGCGAACTGAGGATTTGTATTCCGCGGTTCATGGTGCGCTTGTTCAAGAATTAAACGATCGTGATCTTAAGGCGAGAATGGTTGAGGTAGTGAGGAGAGAGCAGGAGCAGAATTTCTATTGCTTTAATCGGCGGGCATTTGGAGATCTTGTCGTAGAACATCCAATAGCCTCTTCTGATTGCGGTAACTGTAAGATTCTTGGAAGTGCGCAGCGAAGGTTGTCCGGCGTTGTCTTGCAACATGGAACCCTTCTTCTGCACAGAAATCCTCAGATGCAAGGTGAGGGTAGCCATCCGGGGCTTGGGGATTTTCTCCAGAGTAAAGCAGGCTCTGTAAGTGATGTTATTGAAGGTTGGTTGCAACGCCTGGCGGATCAACTTGGTAGCCAATTGATTCAGGAGCAAGGTTTCTCATACACAAAAGATAACGAAGGCATAATGAGGCGAACGAACCGTTACGAGACTGCGGCGTGGCTCAATCGACGTTAAAAAAATAAGGGAAGTTATCACCCTCGTGCCACCTTGTTGGGGGGGAGGCTCTCGATCTGGCTGGACTTTATGGATATAAATTGATAGCGTTAAAGAGTCGTGCCAATGATTTATATTTTGTCCCGATCATTTTGGTTCGTACTTGGGGTTTGGAACATGAGTCATTATCGAGTTAGGTCGTATGATTGCCAAATTAGTAATTGCGTCGGGCAAACGTGCCGGACGTGCAATTTCGATGAAGCGGGACAAATTGCTTATCGGTCGTGCAGAAGAGTGCGATCTACGTCCTCTTAGCGAAGAGGTCAGTAGAAAACATTGTGCGATCATCAAAAGAGAAGAAGTTCTCTGGGCGGAAGATCTCCGTAGTAGAAACGGCACTTTTGTGAACGGCTTGCAACTTAGCGAGCCAAAGCAGTTGGCTGATGGGGACCTTGTTCGTGTGGGATCCTTGGAACTCAAGGTGGCGATTACGGCTGAGCCTAAATTGGAAACAGAGGAAGACATATCCAGACTGCTCCTCGGAGGCGATGATCCCGTTGGTATGCACGATACGACTCGCTCATTAGAAACTGCGGACGATGATTCTGCGGTTGTTCATGGGGCAAGTGACCAAAAGGGTAAAGACGCGGCTGGAACAACTATGATTTCATCTGCTGGGGTTGTTGACGAGAAAGACGACTCTTCAGTGCATGGGAAAGCGGTTGAAGAAATTCTTGAATCTCGATCGAAGCCAGGAAATTTACCAAAATCGAACAAGTCAGATGGTTCAAGCCGGGACGCGGCAGCCGATGCCCTCCGTAAATACTTTGGTAATCGTTAGCCCAACAGTTACAGTTCGGGATTGTTCTCTTTGTTGCAAGCGACACAACCGGACTTTTCTTAAAAAAATCTCTATTTTGCCTGCCCGCACTTGTTGGAATGAGCAATACTTCTTAGCCGACCGGTACGATCCTCTTGTTTGATCAGCTCAGGTCGGAATGATGGTGGGCCATTTGCGACACCATACAAGGTTAGAAGTTTCAAAGAGAATAACCCTCGGGAAATGATTCGATGATAGATGACAAAAAAATAGCTTCTAAGACGCGGGCCATTGATCCAGCGACGTGTGAGCGCGAGTACGATGGCGCAGAAGTGGAATTTATGCAGGCCCTCGAAAAATATAAACTAGCAACTGGACGTCGGTTTCCGACCTGTAGTGAGATGCTAACGGTACTGCGGTCTCTTGGGTATGTGCGGGTAATGCCTCTTTGTGTTGCAACTGAGTAAATGCCTCAGTCAGCTGTTTTGAGGCGAAAACATTCGATATTGCCTTAGGGAAGTGACCCGCGATACCTTCTCTCCATGATTTATACGTGGTTGTTCGGGAGTCATGGAGCACAATACATTGCGAGACGGGTTGTTATTTCCTGAAGCGGCAAGCATATCCGTTGTTGGCATATGTCTTGTAGCTCTGACTACCGGCTGTGGACGATTTGTAAACTCTGATTCGAATCAAGGCGTTGCCCTCTATGAGCAAGGCAATTATCTCGGTGCAGCGAACTCTTTTCAGAGAGCTCTTGAGAAGCAGCCAGGGAATGCTGACTGTTTTTACAACCTTGGAGCTACATACCATCAGCAGTCGAAGCTTTTTTGTCAGGCTGGTGATCTTCAGACCGCCGAGCAGTACTATCACCTTTGCTTAGCAAGAGACCCAGATCACGCGGCATGTCAGCGAGGTCTCGCTGTCTTACTTGTTGAAACGGGACGTACTGGAGATGCTGCGACGCAACTTGAACAATGGGCAGCCAGGCAGCCAGCGAACCCTGAACCCAGAATTGAGCTTGCTCGGCTTTGTCACGAGCAAGGAGATGATCTCGACGCTGAAAATTATTTGATTGATGCCGTTTCGATTGATCCAGAGAACCCGAGGGCACTTGTTGCGCTCGGGCAAATTAGAGAGTCTTCGGGCGATACGCAGCAGGCTCTTGTTAATTATTCAAAGGCCCTCGAATTAGACCGAAATCAGCCAACCGTTGCTGCAAAAGTTGCGACTCTTTCATCAGCTGGTCCCTCGTCAGTGATCGCAATTGCGCCTCCAGTCGGTGGATCTTCTTACTCTCCTCAATGATTCGGCTTAGAAACAGCAGCCCGTTGACCATGTGGGTAGATGGGCCGTAATCTTGTAAGGAAGAGTATTCTTACGCTCTTCTCTAGAACTCCCTCAAAAGGTGTTTTTGATCAGATATTTGTAAGACTATGAGCGAAATCATGCCTACGGTATGCCGGTGGGTTGTGGTTTAATTTTCAGGCAAGCAGCGACGGAGGAATTCATGGCGAGGGTTGCTGATAGGGTATTTAACTTTTCAGCAGGGCCTGCAGTGTTGCCATTGCCAGTGCTTGAAAAGGCCCAAGCTGAATTGTTATCCCTACCGGGTGTAGGCGCGTCTGTGCTTGAAATCAGTCACCGGAGCAAAGCCTTCGACGGCATCCTTGAAAATACCCTGTCAAATCTCAAGCGTCTTCTGGGTGTTGGTGGGGATCATGAAGTGGTGTTGCTGCAGGGAGGAGCAAGCCTTCAATTTTCTATGGTACCGATGAATTTTCTTGCCAGTCATTCGGGGGAAGCCAACTACATCGTCACCGGAACATGGGGGAAAAGTGGTCTCAGGGAGGCCAGCCGGGTTGGCAATTCGCATGTTGCCTGGGATGGGGTCGAGGACGGTTATAACCGGTTGCCATCTGCTGAAGAAGTAACCCTCTCGAAGAACCCGGCTTATGTCCATGTGACGAGTAACGAGACAATTCAAGGAGTTCAATGGCAGGCAATTCCAACGTTTCAAAACGTTCCGCTGATTTGTGATTCATCAAGTGACTTTCTCTCCCGGCCAGTAGATATTGCAGACTACGGCATGCTGTACGCTTGTGCCCAGAAAAATGCTGGGATTGCCGGAGTCACTGTTGCAGTTGTCCGTCGTGATCTTCTCTCTCGATCGGAAGAAAAATTGCCAGCTATGCTGAACTACCAGACATTTGTCGAGAAAGGGTCAAGGCCGAATACACCTCCGGTTTTCGCCGTGTATATTCTTGGACTTGTATGTGAATGGATTCTCAATGACGTTGGTGGGTTGGAGCATATTGCAGCACGAAATGCGGCGAAGGTCAGTAAAGTGTATGACGTCATCGATTCCTCAGAAGGTTTTTTTAGAGGACATGCCTGCCCTGCAAGTCGCTCAATTATGAACGTAACGTTCCGTCTTCCATCAGAGGAACTTGAGGCTGCTTTTGTCAAGAACGCTGCCGCAGAGGGTCTTTCCGACCTCAAGGGGCATCGTTCGGTGGGTGGTATTCGCGCAAGTATTTATAATGCTATGCCAGCAGAAGGTGTTGATGCGTTATGCCAATTTATGAGTAATTTTAAAAGTTCGCACGGGTAAGTATTGTTCGTTGGTGCCGTCGATATGAATTGTTAATAACATGCATTAGTTAGGCTCTTGTCTCACGTTTACAAAATCAATTGTGGTCCCTACTACCTACTTAAGGAGTGCCGGTCTCGCCCAGGTGCAAACAAACTATGCCATCGATAATTGTGCTCGATAAACTCAGCCCCGATGGGCTTGCTCTCCTTGATGCGGCTGGCCGACTGGGGATTTCTTATGAGGTGAAGACAGGTCTGGCCGGTCAAGAATTGAAGGAAGCTCTGGCCAGTCATGATGGCGCTATCTGTCGAAGTGGAGTTAAGATAACAGCAGACGTTCTCGCTGGAAACCATCGCCTTCGTGCCATTGTCCGTGCTGGAGTTGGTACAGATAACATCGACAAGCAGGCGGCGACTCGCCAGGGAATTGTTGTTATGAATACCCCGGCAGGTAACACCGTAAGCACGGCTGAGCATGCGTTTACCTTGCTCTTAGCGCTTTCTCGGAATGTTGCTCCCGCCGATGCAAGCCTTCGTCAAAATCGTTGGGATAGAAGCAAGTACATGGGGGTTCAATTAGCAGGCAAAACGCTCGGTATTGTTGGCATGGGACGTATCGGACAAGCCGTAGCAAGTCGTGCCCGCGCATTTGATATGCGAGTGGTTGTCTATGACCCATTCCTCGCAGCAGAGAGAGCTGGTGAGCTTGGCGTCGAATTGTTTGGAAGTGTTCGGGAGATGCTCCCAGAACTGGATTATTTAACAGTTCACACTCCGCTTACTGACGATACTCGTCATTTAATTGGGAAAGAGGAGTTGTCTTTGCTCAAGCCCGGAGTTCGAGTTGTCAACTGTGCCCGGGGTGGAATTTATGACGAAGCGGCATTGCTTGAAGGTCTTGAAAGTGGTGTGCTTGCCGGAGTTGCACTTGACGTTTTTGAAACAGAACCATGCACAGAGAGCCCACTTTTCGGTCGATCGGATGTTCTTGTAACTCCACATCTTGGTGCTAGCACCGAAGAGGCTCAGTCGCAGGTTGCTATTGAAGGAGTTAATCTGCTCACGGATTTTTTGCGAACAGGTACTATTCGTCACTCAGTGAACTCGAGCCCGATCGACCCAGCAGATCTTGAAGCACTCCGTGGCTTCCTTGATCTTGGGTGGCGACTTGGTGTTTTGTTATCTCAGCTGGACGATCAGCCACCAAAGGCTGTTTCGATTGCGTACAGGGGAGAGATTGCGTCGCGAAATACACGTCTCATTACAGCTGCATTTGCTGCGGGCTTGCTTGAAACGGCGCTTGAAGATGTCAACATCATTAATGCAGAAATGTTATTACGTGAGCGGGGGATTGAGCTCGTTGAACAGAGCAGAACAGATCCAGGGGCATTTAGTTCAGTAGTTGCTGTCGACCTTGTTGTTGGTGATCATGTTCATCGCGCGGCAGGGACTCTTTTCGGCCGATCAATGCCGAGGCTCGTTCAGCTTGAAGGCCATCGACTGGAGGCATATCTTGATGGAACACTTCTTATCTTCATGCATGAGGATGTTCCAGGAATCATAGGAAATGTTGGTACGGCTTTTGGTGGTACTGGGGTAAATATTGCACAGATGACAGTAGGACGTGCAGCACCCGGCGGTGATGCTATTGGTGTTCTAAGTCTCGATCAGGAGCCATCTGAGGATTCTTTATCAAAAGTACGGACCTGTGAAGGGATACATTCTGCAAAAGTATGTAAATTGCCAAAGGCAGGAGAGCTTCCTTATTGGTTATCTGCCGGTTCAAATAATCCAGAACAGAGATGATGGAAATGTTTTGGCTTTCATCTGATAGCTGCCGCAGTTGTTCAAATTAAAGTGGCCGTTGGCGAAATGATCCCAGGTGCAATGAGGAAAGGATCAGGGAAGACTGTGAATCGCCCCCCCTCAGTCAGTCACGGTGTTCGAAGGCTTTTGCTTCTGTCAGGGGTCTCTGTACTGTCTTTTTACTTGGTTGCTGAAATAATTTTTGCAGAAACGATGGTGGAGCACTCATCTTCACGATTGATCACGGCTCTTGGTGAAAAAGGCTATCACGATACTGCAGTGTCTGTACTCGATAAGCTAGTGCAGAACAAGGCAGTCTCAAATGCTTTTCACAGAAAAATTCCTTTATTGCGGGCTATCGAACGTGTAGCCAGCGTTCGCAAGTCTTCAGACTGGGTGCAAAGGATACGAGCCTTTGAGGAAGCAAGGGAAGAGCTGGAATGCCTCCTTGAGGAGCAGCAAGAACATTCTCTTCTGGCAGATGCGGCTTTCCAGTTAGGCATGGTCTTTCTTGACACGGGGAGGCTCTATCAAAACTCGGTGTCCGCCAAGTACAGGGATCTCAGTAAGGCGCACGAATTTTTTATATTAGCAAATGAGGTGTTTGTTGGTCCGAGAACAGGCCAGACCGCACTCAATGCGGTAGAGAATGAAATTCAAGATGTGGACAAACTTATTCGTGCGTATCGAAACCAGAGATTAATGACGCCTGGCGACCGGCGTGCGCTGACACAACTTGAGCAAAGCCGAGAGACATTACGTGGTCGTCAAATGCAGATACAGCTACTTGCTGCTGAAACATTTTCAGAAATGGCTGAATGTTTTAAACAGCACTCCGAAGAATGGGTGCAGAGCCTCGAACAAGCTCTGCAAAGGTATCTCGCCGTATATGAGGCTATACCTAATCGTTCTGCAGGACTCTGGGCGAGGCTTGAGGAAGGAAAAACACTGCTTCTATTGGGCCGTAAAAAAGAGGGGCAGGAAGTTCTTCTTGAGGTCACGAAGTTGCCTAGTTCGGAAGGACTGATCTATCAGTTGCGAGTTAAAGCAGTTGATGAGTTGCTTTCCATGTGGCTAGGTACGGCGAATATTGAAGACGATGAAGGCTTTGATGAGCGGCTCCGGCAATTTGTCCTCAGCGATAGCTCAGCGTCTCTCTCTAATCCTGACAGGTTGTCGATGAAGTGTCTCGCCGCTGAACTTTTATGGCGACGTTTCGAGGCGTCACCAACAGCTTCGAAATCAACCCGTGATTCTCTGCTGGCTGATGTACGTGTTCTTGCTCGAGACGTTGCGAAAACTGCCGGCGTTCATGCTGCGTCGGCACGGAGATTACTCGTAAAATTAGGGCGAAAGGATGCAGCCTTCGCTGGGCGACTCAGTCAAAGTTTCATGGCTTCATATCAGCATGCAGAGGAGGTTCTCGCTCAGTATCGAAAGAATCCAACAGATTCCAAACGGTCGGAGTCGATTGCAGAACTTCAGCAGGTACTGAGAAAAGCAACAGCTCAGTCAGCTGAAGATGAGGAGCAAAAGCGAAAGCAACTATCACTTTTGAGGTACCAGCTGGCACTTCTTTTTTATGAAGAAAAGCGGTATCACGAGGCGGTGTCGATAGGTGAATTGCTTACGAAGAGTTCGTCGTTTGATCTCCTTAGCAAACAAGCAGCTGTTCTTACGCTAGCCACGTGGCAAGCGTTGTCAGAACAAAACAATATTGAATGGTGTAATGACGCAGTGTCTCAGGTGGGTGATACGGCCTCTTATATTATGCATCGCTGGCCTCGTGATCAATGTTCTACGGACGCTGCAGAGGTGAGTATAGATCTTGCAGTTAGAGAGGGAAGTTTTGAAGCTATCATCGCGGTGATTCAGGACCTTGCAGAGGGTAGCCCTGGACGAGACGAAGTGCTGTTGCGTGGAGGGGTGTCGATGTGGCATCTCTGTCAGAATATGACCGATGAACAGGCTGGAAGGACAAGTCTGTCACGAAGGGAATGCACCCATCGAGCAATCCGTGTTTTGGACGAAGGGTTGGGAGGGATTGGTAGAAGAAGTGTATTGCAGGGTACGGCCTTGGAGGTTGCAGTCGCTGCGGCAATCGCTCGTTGTGAGATTGCTGTGTCTGGCGCTGATAAAGGCTCACTCGATTTGTTTTCACTTCTTAATCAGGTGAAGTATGGGCCGTGGCGTGTGCTTCGAGATTCTTCGGCAAAGCTCCCATTGCCGGTCTATGAGCCTGGCTTGCGAGCGTGTCTTCAAGGCTTTGTAAAAGTTGGCCGATATGACTTGGCTCGTCAGTCATTGGCTGCTCTTTTGGTGACCGTGTCTTCGAGCCAAGAAGCCCGTCTTCGGCTTGTCGGGACATGTATAGCGATTGTGGAAAAAATGATTAACGCATCGCAGGAGCGCAAAGAGCAAGAAAGTTCGGCAAGTCCAAGAGGCAAGGCGTCTGGCGATGAGGCTGAATTGCTCGGGGAGCTACTGGACTTTGTGAAAGATGCTACACCGCAAATAGAGGTGTTGTCGTGGGTGGCTATTACTTTCGGCAGGCTTGGAGTTTCTGATGACGTGCTCGGTACAGATGATGTGCTCGTTGCAGGTGTTCGTGGTGACAAGCGGAATTTCTTTCTCGAGCAATCAGCGGCCACAATCAGAAAAATTCTAACAAGCAGTGGACTGCGAGGCGATGCGCAGACTGCTTGGAGACGTGAACTCGTCTCGGTGAGGTCGAATCTTGGTCAGTGGGATGATGCAGTAAAACAAATGCGAGTCATTCTTTCTGATCAAAAGAATGCGAGGTCGCCATTCCTTCAGCAAGATGCTGCGAAGCTATTCCAGAAGGCCGCGAAAAATCCCTCAAGCTTTGAGCAGTCACAAGAGTATTTTCGAACAGCTGTAGCCGGCAGCCGCGTCATGCTAACAACTGGCGAAAGTGTCGTGTGGGGTTGGGGGGTGCTCGCAAATCGTATCTCAAAAGTCGCATTTGGAGATCGTAGTGATCTCGCTGAAAGCATGCGGAGGTTGTACTTCGAGTCACGTCTCAGCCTTGCTGCATGCCGATTGGAATGGGCGCAGAGTGACATAGATGCCGTTACGAAAGTTCAGTTATTACACGATGCAGAAGCTGGCATAAAAATGGAGTCTCAATTGCATCCAGACCTCGGAGGCATTGCGTTCAAAAAGAGATTTGAGGTGTTGCATATAACTATACAGCAAGAGTTTTTGAAGATTCAGGAGAGTAGACAATGACTGTGCAGTGCGAGGTGCCGGAAATATGGTCAAACTTTGCTCTCGGGCATAACGGTCAAGGTCTTCAATTGATGTTGGTTTGTCTTGGGTGCATTGCCTTCCAAAGTATGGGAGCAGTCTATGCAGCTGATCAGGTCGTTACCCAGGCTGAAACACTGTTCGGGAAGATAGAATCTGTGACTCCGGAAGCTGTACGACTGATTCCAAGAGGTTCTACAGGTGATCCCCGAGAGATCGGAGTTGCGCGTGTTTTGATGATTCAGTTCAATGATGAGCCGCAAGGTTTAATTGAGGCAAAGCGACTGCTTGTGAAAAAAGAGTTTGTGAGTGCACTTCTGGCTGTAGAGGAAATAGATGAGAATCAGATAAAAAGTAGCTCGGTAGCAATTCGTGGTGAATATGCGTATGTGCAAGCGGTTGCAACTGGTCGAATTGCAATCGAAACAGCTGGGGAAATTTCTTTTGCTCTCAGTCGTGTAGAGAGAGTAATTGATCAGTTTACCCGTTCAATTCACTATTACGAACTGCTCGAACTTGCTGGAGATCTTGAGGTTATGCTCGGGCGGTTTGATAAAGCGAAAAGCTTTTACGACAAAATGAAAGACGGTCCACCGCTCATGGGACTTCGAGCAAGGAGGCTCGGTGGTAATGTCTTAGCGGCTGAAGGCCGTCATCTTGAGGCAGTTGTTGAATTTGAAAAGGTGCAGTTGGAAAAGTTTGACCTAAATGGTGGTGAGCAGGAAAAAATGGCGGCGTGTCTCGCTCAGGCGGCCAGTTTCATTGCATTGAGACGTTTTGACGAATCGGTTTCACTTATTCGGGCATTGCTTTCACGAGATTTACCGGAGAAAATACCTGTTTCCTCGGCGGAAGAGTTGTTGGGTAAGGCGTATAGCCTTCTCGGTCAATCGTTTATCGAAATGGGTCAGAATCAAGAAGCTTTAATTGCGTACCTTACGGTCGATTTGGTCTACAACACAGATTCGAAATTTCACGCCGAGTCACTCTGGCAACTGATTGGTTTGTGGGCAGACGGGGGCTATCCTTTTCGTGCAGCTGAGGCCAGAAAAAAGCTAGTCGACACTTATCCTGGGAGTGAAGCGGCAACACGGTTGAATTCGACCTCAGAGTAAATTCACGTAGCATGTTTGATAATCATTGAGTACAACATTGCTTGTTGTGCTCCATAGAATAGAGATGTTTCCAGAAGTAATAATTCCCGGGTGTGCAATGCAGGCTTAAGTGCCAGAAAGCAGGGATGTTTTAAGATGCAGTTTTCGAGGAATCACATGTTGCTTCAAGGTAAAAATGTTGTTTTCGGTAGTGTCTTTTTATGGTCAACGATTGCGATGGCTCAGGTTGGTGGAGAAAGTCAGCCGGCTGTTCCGGGAGCTGGTTCAGAAATTGTTGCAGAGAGTGAACCTGCACAAGTGCAGCCATTGGCTCCGAAAGCAGATTCGGGGAACGGTGGTAATGATATTCAGCCAAGTGCACCCGATAATTTGCTTGTCTATTATATAAAAGCACTGGGTGCTACGTTTGTAATAGTTTTTGTAGCTCTTTCTTTCGCGCTCGTTGCGTTACTTGTGATGTGCTTTTTGCAGCTGCGTCGCACAGTCCTCATGCCACCTGAACTTATTGAAGGGTTTGAACTGCATCTTGATAATAAAGAATTTCAGCAGGCGTATGAACTGGCAAAATCTGATGATTCTTATCTAGGGAGAGTGCTTTCTGTTGGCCTCGTTAAATTGCAAGTTGGTCGGCAGCAGGCATTTGACGCAATGCGTGAAACGGAAGCTGAGGAAGCAATGCAGCTTGAGCATAAGATCAGTTACGTTTCACTCATTGGCTCCTTATCACCAATGTTCGGGTTGCTCGGAACAGTCAGTGGTATGGTCAGTGCGTTTACGGTAATCGCTCAGTCAGCAACCCAGCCGAAACATCACGAGTTGGCTGTTGGTATTTCGCAGGCGCTTGTGACAAC
>JABHNP010000347.1 GCA_018694455.1 Planctomycetaceae bacterium
AGAAGTTGTCGGTCAGTTGATTTACTAGCAGTCGATGACTTGCAATTTTTCGTCGGAAAGCGAGCAACGTTGCTTGAATTGCAAAGTACAGTAGATACGCTCCATAGAGCCGGCAAGCAAATAATATTTGCGAGTGACAGAGATGTTGAGAGTCTTTCTGGCTTGGGGAGTGAATTGACAGGGAGGCTTCGCGGAGGAATGACGGCAGGCATCATGCCTCCGGATTACGAAGTTCGTCGAGGTATTGTTGCTGGCCTTGCAGAAAAAAGGCAAATTAACATACCGCTAAATGTCATTGATTTTCTCGCCAATAACCTTACTCGTCACGCCAGAGAATTGATTGGTGGTATCAACAGGCTTGAGGCTGCAAGTCACATGCTTGGTGCTCCAGTGACATTAGATTTAGCCAAAGAAGCTCTTTCGGACCTTGTTCGTTCAAGTGCCCGTAGTTTACGCCTTGCCGACATTGAGCACGCAGTATGCGCAGCGTTTGGAATTTCTGAGTCTGATCTTAAATCAACGCGTCGTTCGAGAGCCGTAAATCAGCCTCGTATGTTAGCCATGTTTCTTGCTCGCAAGCATACAGGTGCTGCCTTAGCTGATATCGGGCGGCATTTTGGTCGTCGAAGTCACTCTACAGTTGTTGCAGCCGAGAAAACTGTTCGTAAGTGGATGACGTCGCAATCAAGTATCGTGCTTGCAGATGCAACCTGGGACGTAGAACAGGCCATCCGTCGTGTTGAGGACGTCTTACGAGCCGGCTGATAGTGAATGAAATGCACGCTCAAGGTGAAGTGCAATTCGGATAATTCACGTCCGAAGTCTTTTTGTTAGTCGGAGACAAGTTCCTCTTCTCGGCTAGCCTTATAGCGAATACTTGATGCAGGCCCGTGAAAACCAATCACCCGTCTGTCAACGCTCACTGAACGGCTTATTATCCGGCCGCAATCAATGCCAAATACAATTTCCCCCGACCAGATTCGCTCAAGGAGGCGTGATTCTGTCTGGGGATCGTGAACTGGGGTGAGCACCGTCGTATCAACTTTAATGACAGCACGGTCTTTTTTCAGTTTCGTGACTTGATATCGAAGTCGTGTTCGCACAGATTTTCCGGTGCTACCCGGAATGTCAACAAATATGGTGTCTGGAACGGTCCACGTTGTTCCTATCGCAACAGGCTCATCGGGCAGGGGGACGACCATCAGGTCACCAGTATTTGAGGGGGGGCTTGGGAAAAAGTCTTTGCGGTTGATGACTCGCCCGCATGAGTCAATCGTCAGTTCTGAAAGTGGTTTACCAAGACCAAGCTGAACGCCTCCATATCCATCAGGCGGTGCCTTCGAACCATCACTGTCCCAGCGTACTGTCTCCATCCCGCCCGCACGAGACATCATCTTGACATGGTCAACGAGATGCTTAAGCGTTGCCCTTCCGTCTTTATCAACGTGAGTTATTTTCCATGACTTTGTTGAATCAGTTGCAGTTTCAACATGCTGAGTTGTGCCGTTAATCGTTGTTTCAGTAAGTGCACGATGAGAAACCTGCACTGATATAGTTTCACCCTGTCTAAATTTATATCGAAGTATTTGTGTGTTTTTGCCAGGCGAGATGGTATCTTCGGCAAAAATGCTCCCGGTAAAGGCGAGTAAGACTGCAAAGCAAATAGAAATAAAATATTTCATGTCAATTTTTCTTATGCCGATGGTATGGCTTAAGACTCACGGCAATTACTACGCGGCGATGTATTCCGAAGACCGCCTCCCCAAGTCAATTTGTCACGAAGTGTAGAGTAGTAGCTATGTTGATTTGTCTCTATAAGACAAAATTTTGGTGTGGCAAGCGATACGCAGATTTTGTCACCAGCTTGTAGTGATAACAGAAGACGGCCGTCCACAACGCAGGATGAGCCTTCATTTGGAGAGGGAACAACCAAAGTGTAATCCCGGGATGCCGTGTCAACTACCGTTCGGTGAGTGAGCGTGTGCGGGTTAAGAGGAGTGAAAATAAATGCCTCAATGGATTTTCTAACAATTGGACCTCCAGCAGACATGTTGTAAGCCGTCGAGCCCACCGGTGTGCTAATGATCAAACCATCTCCACGATACACAGTTGCTAATTCGCCGTCTACGTAAAGTTCAATTTCAAAAAGAGAGAAGGGTGGTCCAGCGAGAATCGAAGTTTCGTTGAGTCCTAGGTCGCTCGCAATTGTCTTGTTTCCACGAAGTACTCGAGTCTCGAACATCATATGTTCGACCAGACGAAATCTGCCTGCAATGAGTTCACTGATAGCAGGTTCAACTTCATTTGGTGAGAAATCCGCAAGGAATCCGAGGCGGCCAAGATTGACTCCAAGCACTGGCGTCTGTTGGTAACCCATCCATCGGGCAGTCCTGAGAATTGATCCATCGCCTCCTAGGACAATCACGAGATCGGCATCTTGTGCAATGTTCGAAGGAGTTCCTTCGCCAGCATCTGGTTCCCATGCAGTCCTGGCCGCTACCATCATTTTCACATCATGGCCAAGATTGCTTAACAGTTTTTGCAGGTCATTTGCTAGCGGTTTTGTTTCCAGAACTTCCTCAGGGCCAACCAGTGATATTTGAAGGCTCTCGGTAACGGGCTTACCTGGAGAAAGACGCCCCGCCATTTTCTTGTTTTTAAAGGCAGTGTTTTCCGATGGAATCTTCGTGTGATCAGCCATTGAGAATGAGCCTGGGGCAATACCACAATTAATCTATTTTGGTCAGTCTCGAGCGGGGGTTGCTACGACATCTGCTGCGGCCTGTTCTGAAAGCTCTCTACAAATAGTAACAATACCATTCACATCAAGGCTCAGGCTAGAAAGTAACTCGGCCCTATCGCCATGTTCGATAAAGTGATCCGGAATACCGAGTCTTCGTATTGGGCCGGTGTGTACATTTGCATTGTGTACAGCTTCAAGGATAGCGGAGCCGAAGCCAGCTTGCAGTGCGTTTTCTTCAACGGACACGACCCATGGGCTCGCTTGTATCCGCTTGAGGAGAGTTTCTTCATCCAACGGCTTGACGAAGCGAGCATTGATTAAGCCAACACTGAGGCCCTCTTCTCGAAGTTTGTCAACGGCCCGAAGGCAAGTTCCGGCAAGACTGCCACATCCAATAATCAGTCCGTCTTGTCCGTCAAGAAGCGGTTCGGAGTGTCCTAGTTCGATAGGAAGTCGATCTTTACCGAAGCGATTATCGAAGTCTGGTTCGAGGACGGCTTTCGGATAGCGGATGGCAACTGGGCCATTGTGATTTATTGCCCAAGCAACCATTGATTTGAGGTCATGTTCATCCGCGGGAGCCAAGACGACCATGTTCGGAAAAAGTCGCATGTAGCCGAGGTCAAAGACTCCATGGTGAGTGGGGCCATCGGGACCAGTAAGTCCGGCTCGGTCGAGCATGAAGATAACGGGCAGATTCTGTAGGCAGACCTCCTGGAAGATCTGGTCATAGGACCGCTGTAAAAAAGTGCTATAGATATCTACTATGGGTCGGCAGCCGGCTTTCGCCTGACCCGCAGCGAATGCAACTGCATGTGATTCACAAATGCCGACATCAAAAAAGCGGTCAGGGTATGCTTCACGCACAGCTTCTAATTTGTTTCCCTGACACATTGCAGCCGTCATGACCGTTACTCGATCATCTTTTTCCATGCAGTCGGCGATTGCTGAACTGGCTACATCAGTAAAGCCTCGTACTGAGGATTTTTTCACTGAAACGATGCAATCATCATCGTCACACTCGAATGGAGCAGGCGTATGAAAAAAGACTGGGTCATCTTCGGCAGGTTTAAATCCATGCCCCTTCTCTGTGAGGACATGTAAGAGAATTGGTCCTTCTTCGTCCTTAACAAGTTCGAGGTATCTGATCAGATTTGGCAGGGTGTGTCCCTCAACTGGACCAAAGTACCGAACACCAAGTGCCTCAAATAACATGCCACCGTGAAGTGTTGCTTTTAATGAATCCTTCACATTGACGAGCATTCGCTCCATGGATTCGCCAACCATAGGCACACCCTTAATGAGGTCTCCAGCTTTATCACGCAGGCCTCGGTACCACGGATTGAGCCTCACGACATCGAGATACTCAGCTAGAGC